>NZ_JBEYTP010000030.1:0-91809 GCF_040643125.1 Micromonospora sp. NPDC047465 | reverse complement strand
CAGGCGCATCCACAACGCCGGGGTGCCTCTTGTCGTGGGGATGCGCACGCGGTGGCCGTCGAGGGTGAACGTGCCGTAGTACCAGCGCACCGGCACCAACCCCCGCCGCCGACGCGGAAACCGTGCCGATGCGTCGCCTGCCTTGCGGCGTTTCGCCGCCGCAAACCACGCATCCGAGAACCGCCGTAACACCGACCGCGCGCCAGTCGAGTCCAACTCCGCGAACGCGCCCGGACTCGACGCCGACAACTCGCGACACAACTCCTGATAGCCCGCCAGCGGCGCATCCCGGCGGCGGCGCCGCCACGCGTTGACCTCCACCACGCAGGCCCACACATCGCCGGCCGAGCGCAGCAGCCCGAAACACCGTCGCCGCTGCGCGGGGGTCACCCGCAGCGCGACACGAGCGGTTCGATGCACCACGGGCGGCGCAGCAGGATCCCGACGACGAGGCACAAACCGAAGCCAACACCACGGGTACGACATTTTCAGAATCGACGGATTATCCGGTCAACGGTCAAAGACGAGGCACTAGCGTGACGGGAATGCGCGTACTCGTCACCGGCGCCGCCGGATTCATCGGATCGCAGGTCGCGGACCTGCTCGTCGCCGAGGGGCACCACGTGGTGTGCCTGGACGCGCTGCTGCCGCAGGCACACGGGGGCGCCCTTCCCGAATGGTCCCGCCGGCACGACCCGGTGGTCGGGGACGTCCGGGACCCGAGGCTGCTCGACGACCTGCTCAGCGGCGTCGACGCCGTTTGTCACCAGGCGGCGATGGTCGGACACGGGCTGGACCCGTCGGACGCCCCCGACTACGCCAGCCACAACGACTACGGCACGGCGGTGCTGCTCGCCGCGATGCACCGGGCCGGAGTGTCCCGCCTGGTGCTGGCCAGCTCGATGGTGGTGTACGGCGAGGGGCGCTACGAGTGCGCCCGGCACGGCGTCGTCCGGCCCGCCCCGCGGCGCCCGGCCGACCTGGCCGCCGGCCGGTACGACCCCACCTGCCCGGAGTGCACCGGCACCCTCACCCCGGCGCTCGTGCCCGAGGACGCCCCGCTGGAGCCGCACAGCACGTACGCGGCCAGCAAGCTGGCGCAGGAGCACCTGGCCGCCGCCTGGGGTCGGCAGACCGGGGGCGGGGTGTGGGCGCTGCGTTACCACAACGTCTACGGTCCCCGGATGCCCCGCGACACCCCGTACGCCGGGGTCGCGTCGATCTTCCGGTCGGCGCTGGCGGACGGCCGGCCGCCGCGCGTCTACGAGGACGGCCGGCAGCGGCGCGACTTCGTGCACGTCACCGACGTGGCGCGGGCGAACCTGCTGGCCCTGACCGCGCCGGCGCCGGACGGCCTGGTGCCGGTGAACGTCTGCTCCGGCGAGCCGCACACCGTCGGCGACCTGGCCGCCGCCCTGGCCTCGGCGATGGGTGGGCCGGCGCCGGTGGTGGTCGGCGGGGCCCGGGCCGCGGACGTGCGGCACGTCGTGGCCGACCCCGCTCGCGCACGCGAACTGCTCGGCTACACCGCCCGGGTCGGCTTCGTCGACGGGGTGACCGCCTTCGCTACCGATCCGCTGCGCGAGCCCGCCACCGTGGCGGTCTGACCACACCACCGCACCCGCCGCCCGCTGGCCCGCCCGGCGACTCCGCCGGCGGACCGCCCCGGCCCTCCCGGGTCGCGGCCCCACCCGCTCCCGACGAGGCCGGCGTTCGGT
This sequence comes from Micromonospora sp. NPDC047465, assembly GCF_040643125.1. Taxonomy (NCBI): domain Bacteria; kingdom Bacillati; phylum Actinomycetota; class Actinomycetes; order Micromonosporales; family Micromonosporaceae; genus Micromonospora; species Micromonospora sp. NPDC047465. The sequence continues at coordinate 90,091 of NZ_JBEYTP010000030.1, read as the reverse complement.
CAGGAGACGGTGAACAGCAGATGGTTCACGGCGAGGGCGGTCAGCGCCTGCCCCGCCAGCCACCAACGACGAGCCGGCGCGGGCAGGTGCGCGACGGCGACCAGCAGCCAGACCACGAACGGCAGCCAGATCCGCTCCACCTCGGCCTTACTCATCCCGGACAGGTCGGCGGCGGCCACCGCCAGCGCGGCGGCGGCCGGCAGCAGCACGGTCGGTCCGCGCCCCCGGACCCGCCACGCGAGCGCGACGAGCCGGTGGTGCCGCACGAGGCCGCGCACCGCCGAACCACCCGGTTCCGGGCCGCCGGCCACCGGGGCCGACGGACCACTTCCGACCCGTGTCACCGCCCCCCGGCCCGCCCGAGCCGCGAGCAGTGCGCGGCGCAGCGCCGGCCCGGCCACCGGTCCGGCGGCGAGCAGCAGCGCCGCCAGGTTCGCCCAGACCCAGTAGCCGTACGGGCGGTCGGCCGCCCAGCCCTGGTAGTAACGCTCCACCACCAGGTCGTACCCCCGCCACCACTGAAAGCCGGCGACGGTGAACACCACCACCACCGCGGCCACCCCGGCCGCACCGGCGAACATCGCGCCGCGCCGGCGCGCCGGCCGCAACGCCAGCACCGCGAGGGCCAGTGGCGCAACCAGCACGAAGCCGTACGACAGGTAGAGCGCGAAGCCGAGCAGCAGCCCGCCGGCCAGCGCGATCGCGGGCCCGCGTACCGCCAGCAGGGCCAAGCCGGCGGCGACCACACCGGTAAAGACACCGTCGGCGGAGGCGCCCACCCAGACCGCCCCCGGCAGCAGCACCAGGAACGGCAGCACCGCCCGAGCCGCCTCGCCTGCGCCCAGCGCCCGAAGCGTGACCGGCACGGACACCGCCACGGTCGCGCCGACCAGGACGCAGGCCAACGCCGCCGCCGTTCCGCCGCCCAGGCCGATCCGGTCCAGCCCGACGAAGAACAGCAGGGCTCCCGGCGGATGGCCGGCGGTGTGGGTGGACCACGAGTCCGGCTGGAAGTCGAGGATCCGGTCGGTGAAGCCGACCAGCATCCGCCCGACATCGGTGACCCGCGGCACCTCGTGCAGGTACTCCGCCTGCGGAGTGAGCCGCCGGGCGAGCCCGGCCGACCAGCCGTCCACCAGCGCCAGGGCGAGCGTCCAGGCCACCGCCGCCAGGTAGCCGGCGAACAGCAGCGGACCCCACCGGGCCGCTCGGGCCCACCGCAGCCCCGGCCCGAGCACGGCCACGGCGACCAGCAGCGCGACCGGGGTGCCCCAGCCCAGGTGCGGCCGCCACGTGGCGTAGAGCGGGGCGGCCTCGGCGTGCAGGCCCACACCCCGATGGTTCAGCACCGCGCCGATCACCACGGCCGTGGCCAGCAGCGCCGCCTCGACGCCCAGCACGACCAGGTCGCCGCCGTCGCGCGCCCGGACGCGGTCGGAAACGGGCGAGCGGGAAAGTGTGGCACCGGGTCTCATGTCGACCGGACGGTACGGCCTGCCCCGCCCCCTGTCAGCCGAATCGCCGCTACGTCACGGAACGGTAAGAAGTGCCTGTTCGGTAGGCGTTCCGTAGGGCCGAACGCGGAACGGGTGGCCCCGCGCGGACCTAACGTCGTGGGTATGCCGACACCGATCGACGTGGTGCTGCCGTGCCTGGACGAGGCCGCCGCGCTGCCCGCCGTGCTGACCGCGCTGCCGCCCGGATACCGGGCGATCGTGGTGGACAACGGGTCTCGAGACGCCTCGGCCGAGGTGGCCGCCCGGCACGGCGCCCGGGTGGTCCATGAGCGCCGTCGGGGGTACGGCGCGGCCGTGCACGCCGGGATCGAGGCCGCCGAGACCGAACTGGTGTGCGTCCTGGACGCCGACGGCTCATTCTCCCCTCGGGAGCTGCCCGCCCTGGTCGCCCCGGTCGCCGGGGGGAACGCCGACCTGGCCGTCGGCCGTCGCCGGCCGGTCCGTGTCGGGGTCTGGCCCTGGCACGCCCGGGCAGGAACGGCGCTGGTCGCCGCGCTGCTGCGGCACCGGGGGGTCCCGCTGCGCGACCTCAGCCCGATGCGGGTGGCCCGCCGGGAGGCGTTGCTCGGTCTCGGCGTCACCGACCGGGCCTTCGGCTACCCGCTGGAGTTGCTGATCCGGGCCGCCGCCGCGGGCTGGCGCATCCACGAACTCGACGTCGCGTACGCCCCGCGTGCCACGGGCACCCGCTCCAAGGTCTCCGGCTCGTTCCGGGGCACCCTGCGCGCCACCCGGGACTTCGCAGCCGTGCTGCGCACCGTGGAGCGCCCCCGGTGACCGTGCTGCTGGTGGTCGCCAAGGCCCCCGTGCCCGGCATGGTCAAGACCCGGCTCTGCCCACCGGCGACCCCGGTCCAGGCCGCCCAGCTGGCCGCCGCCGCGCTGCGCGACACCCTGGACGCCGTCCGGGACACTCCCGGGGTGACGCCGGTGCTGGCGTTGGCCGGGCGCCTCACCGACGCCGAGGACGCCGCCGAACTGGCCGCCGCCGTCGCCGGTTGGCCGGTCCTGCCGCAGCGGGGCGTGGATTTCGCGGCCCGACTCGCGAACGCCCACGTCGACGTCGCCGACGCTTTCCCCGGCCGTCGGGTGCTTCAGATCGGGATGGACACCCCGCAGCTGACCCCGGCGCAGCTGGCCGCCGCCGTACGCCGGCTGGCGGACGCCGAGGCGGTGCTGGGACGGGCCGCCGACGGCGGCTGGTGGGCGCTGGGGCTGCGCGACCCGCGGCAGGCGGTGGCGCTGCGCGGGGTGCCGATGTCCACTCCACGCACCGGAAGGTCGACGTGGTCCGCGCTGACCGGGCGAGGGCTGCGCACGATGCCGCTGCCGGTGCTGCGGGACGTGGACGACTGGTCGGACGCGTGGGCGGTGGCCGCGACGGCCCCGGGTGGCCGCTTCGCCCGCCAGGTCGCGGCGGTGCGCCGCGCCATGGTGGTGCGGGCGTGACCGGGGACGGTTTCGCCGCTGCCCTGCGCGACCGGGGCGACAACGCGCACTGGCTGGTGCCCGCCGACGGACTGCGCCGCCGCCTGCCGGTGCACCGGTGGCATGGGCCCGCCGGGACGGCGGAGGCGGCGGTGGTCACCCGCTGCACCGGTCCCACCCTCGACCTGGGTTGCGGCCCGGGCCGGGTGACCCTGGCACTGACCGTGGCCGGGCTGACCACCCTCGGGGTGGACGTGTCGGCCCGGGCGGTGGCGCTGACCCGGGCCCGGGGCGCGGTCGCCGTGCGGGCCGACCTGTTCGGCCCGTTGCCGGCGGAGGGACGCTGGGCACACGCGGTGCTGCTGGACGGGAACATCGGCATCGGGGGCGACCCGATCGCGCTGCTGCGCCGGTGCCGGGCGTTGCTGCGGCCGGCGGGGACAGTGCTGGTCGAGCTGGAGCCGCCCGGCTCCGGCACCTGGCAGGGGCAGGTCCACGTGGCATCCGGCCGGCACCGGGGCCCGGCCTTCCGCTGGGCGTGGCTCGACACGTGCGCGGTCGCGGGCACGGCGGCGGCGGCCGGGTTGGCGGTCGGCGAGGTGTTCCGCTCCGGCCGCCGCTGGTTCGCCGAGCTGACCCGCTCGGAGCGTCCGGGCCTGCGGGTGCGGCCCGCAGCTGCGCCGTGTGCTGCGCGTGCCAACCCCGTCAGTGCAGGGGCCGCCGACGACTGAGCCCGGGCCGCACCCCGGGCATTGGACCGGGCGCTATTGCGTTGACGGGACGGGGATGAAGCGCGGTGCCGTGCCTGGGAACGCGGATGTAGAGGTCAGGCCGCCTGTGCGGATGACGAAGCGGCCGTCTACTGTCCGCTGCCGCCTGAGCCGCTGCGCAACCGGACCTCGGCGCCATTCTGTTCGTAGCTCTGCTGCGACACCTGGACGAGCACCGCGTCGCGGTGAAAGTCCGGCAATGTGACGGCGCCGCAGCTGACCATGGTGGCGCGCAGTTTCGCGACCGTACGGGCAATGTTGGGGTAGAGGCTGCCGGCATACGGCACATAGCCGTCGACGCCTTCCTCGAACGGCAGCTCGGTCTCGCCCTGGTCGTAGCGGGCGACGTTCCGGGCCCGTTGGGAGCCCTCACCCCAGTATTCCTTGAACAGCTGCCCGTCGAGATTGACGAGGTTGGAGGGGCTTTCGTCGAATCGGGCGAAGTAACGCCCGAGCATGATGAAGTCGGCGCCAAGGGCGAGGGCGATCGCCATGTGGTAGTCGGCGAGGAGACCGCCGTCGCAGCAGATCGGCACGTAGATGCCGGTTTCCTCTGCGTAGCGGTCGCGTTCGGCAACCACGTCGATGAGTGCGGAAGCCTGCCCGCGGCCGATGCCTTTCTGGTCGCGGGTGATGCAGATCGACCCGCCGCCGATACCGACCTTGACGAAAGCGGCACCGGCATCGGCGAGATAGCGGAATCCGCGGCCGTCGACGACGTTCCCTGCGCCGACCGGGACAGCGCCGTTCAACTCACCAACGGCGTACTGCAACGTCTTCTGCTGCCAGACCGAGTGGCCGTCGGAGGAGTCGATGCACAGCACGTCCGCGCCGGCCTCGACGAGGGCGGGGATCCGGTCGCGGTAGTCGCGGGTGTTGATCCCGGCGCCGACCCGGAACCGCTTGTCGCCGTCGATGGACTCGTTGCGGAACTGTTTGTGCAGCTCGTAGTCGCGGCGCAGCACAATCGAGGCGAGGCGACCGTCGGCGGTGACGATCGGCAGCAGGTCGAGGCGGTGGTCCCAGATGAGGGTGTTCGCGTCGGACAGCGAGATCGTCGGTGGCGCGGTGACCAGACCGTCGGCCGGGCGCATCCGGGACTCGACCGTGTCGTTGAGGTCGTGACGCTGGGGATGGAAGTCGGCGGTGGAGATCAGGCCGATGAAGAGGCCACTCGAGGTGCCGTCGTCGGTGACGACCGCGACGTCCCGTTCGGCGGCCTTGAGCAGGCGGCTGACCTCGCCGAGCGTCGCGGATGGCTTCGTGTTGATGTCGGAGTGCCGGAAGCCCGCCTTGTGGCGCTTGACCGCGCTGACCGACTCGGCCTGCGCCTCGACGGTCTGGTTCTGGTGGATGAAGCTCAGCCCGCCGGTCTGCGCGAGCGCGATGGCGAGGCGGGGCGAGGAGACCGCTTGCATGATCGCGCTGACGAGCGGTACGGCGATGCGCAGCGGCGAGGACCCGCCGACCGGGTGCCGCACGATGGGCGTGGAGAGGTCGACGTTGTCCGGGGTGCAGTCCTCGGTGGTGAGGTTCGGCACGAGCAGGTACTCGTTGAGGGTGCGGGAAACCTCGGGGAGGATCACGACCACGCGTTGCTCCTAAACACTCCGCCGCGGCGGGCTGGCTGGAATGCCGACACACGCTACCAGCGCCGCAGCAGCCACTGCGGTCGGTCCCACGGCCGGGCAGGTCGGCGCCGCAGGTGAGGCCGGCCTCCCGGGACACAACCCGCCTCTCGGGGCTTCGCCGATGAGCGGTCGGGTGCGCAATGGCCGTGGGGCCCTTCAGGGGTTGCCGCGTACGGATGTCGATCAGACAGGGGTGCAGCGGTCGCGCAGGTTTGCGACACCGTCGCCTTCGAGTTCGTCGCAGTACGCGGTACGCCCGGTCATTGCCATGGTCAGTGCCAGGGTGGTGCCGGACACGAGTGGCCCGGAGCCGGTGGTGAAGGGGCCGTCGTTCGCGACGAGTCGCAGGCCGCGGATGCGGCCTTTGGCCAGGACCACCTGGTCGGAGCCCTGGTAGTACCGGGCGATCTGCGTGATGGTCTCGATCGGGTAGGGCCGGCGGATGTCCAGGGGGCGCCGGATGTCCTCCCCGTGCACGATCGTTTCGCCGAGCATCGCCATGGTCGGCAGCGGCGGTTTGGTCCGGCTCATGACGATGCCGCGGAATCGTTCCAGTGTCTCGGCGGCAGTTGCGCCCAGCTGCTCGTTCAGCCGCATGGTCACCTGCTTGTCGAAGTCGAATCTGCAACGGATGACCCCCGCCAGCCATCGCCAGGAGTTCAGGCTTGCCCCTGCGGTGAGGTGAGCGAGCACCCCGCGCACCGTCAACCCGGTGCACAACGACGGCGTCGCGAACTGCTGATGAGTCAGGCCCGCGAGGTCGGCCGCCAGTGCCGCGCGCTCTGCGTGGATCCGAGACCAGGTGTCGCTTCCACGATCGATGCGGGTTCTTGCTTCCTTCTCGGTCATGTCGAGGTCTCCTGTCGTGGTCGAGTGTCGGTTCGTCAGGGCGAGATAGCGCCGGTCCAGCGGTAACTGGCTGCGGCGGTGAGGGTCTGCCGGAGTGGAGACCGCCGCTGCGGGGCAGAATCGTCGCTCGTGAGCAGAGATTCTTCTGGGTTGGCTGGAGACTCGGCTGCGGTGCGCGACGAGAATGTTGATCTTGGCCGGGCGCGCGAGGGTGACGACGAGGCCTTCACCCGCTTGGTCCAGCCGCTGCGCCGGGAGTTGCACGCCCACTGCTACCGCATGCTCGGCTCAACCCATGATGCCGATGATGCGGTGCAGGAAACCCTGCTGCGGGCCTGGCGAGGACTCGCGCGATTCGAGGAACGCAGCTCTCTGCGCTCGTGGCTCTACACCATCGCAACCCGGGTCTGTCTGAATCACGTGGAGTCCCGTGGCAGGCGACCGCTACCCGTCGACCTCGGTCCCTCCAGTGACCGTGCGGTGCTCGATGATCGGCCGCTGACGGAGTTCGCCTGGCTGGGCCCCTACCCGGACGCCGGCCTCGGCGACGGCCGATCAGTTCCCAGCGCAAGGTATGAACAGCGTGAAGCCGTCGAACTTGCCTTCGCCGCCGCGTTGCAACATCTACCGGGCAACCAGCGGGCGGCGCTGCTGCTCTTCGACGTCCTCGGCTTCTCTGCGGCCGAGATAGCCAACACGATGAACACCTCGACCACCTCGGTGAACTCCGCCCTCGCCCGTGCCCGTCGGATGATCGCGGAGAAGGTCCCACCGCAGTCCCAGCAACAGACCCTACGGAAGATCGACGACGCTCGCGTACGGCAGATCGTCGCCGGATTCTCCACCGCGTTCGAACGCGGTGACGCCGATGCGCTCGTTGCCTTGCTCACCAGCGACGTCACGTGGTCGATGCCCCCGATGGCGCACTGGTATCGCGGGATCGAGGCGGTCACCGACTTCGCCGTCCAGGTCCCGCTGACCGGTTGCGGGAGTTGGCGGTGTCGTCCGACGACTGCGAACGGTCAGCCTGCCGTCGGGTTCTATCTCGGCAACGACCAGACGGGCCCGCACCTTGGTTGGTCGATCACCGTGTTGACCTTGAGGGACGAGCGCATCGCGGAGATCACGTCGTTCCTCGGCGCGGAACACTTCCCGGCTTTCGCCCTGCCGACGTCACTACGGTGATCCGGACGGCGGCCCAACGTACTTTGACCGACCGCACGCTCATGGCACCAAGGTGGGGTGGCTACTCGCGCAACCGGCGCGTACATCAGCCCGGCGTGGGAGCGGAATTGGAGTACGCCCATGGCCTGGGGTAGCAGGATCGGCGGATCGCTTCTCGCATCACGAGGACCAGGTATCGCTCCACGAGTGATTGCCGCATCGATCGCCCGCCGCGTCTCCGGTGGAAGCGACCCCAGGTGGCCTTGGCAGCACAGAGGTAGGCAAGCCCTATCCCAACCGGTGCCGGCGGTACTGCGGCTGGAGCTGGCCGAACGCGAGTCCGCCGGCCACGACCCCGGCTCCCACGGCACCGTCATAACCGGGGCTCTTGCGTCGCGGTTCGACGTGCATATCGAGGTCATCACCGACTGGGACCGCGCTGCCGACCCGGACGGCCGGCGGGCGGCACTGCACTCGCGCCCATGGCGGGACGAGGTTCTCGCGCCGGACTGAAGACGCCGGCGCGGAGGGCTGCGGCGGCCGCGGCGGCGGCACGTCGGGCGAACTCCTCGTCGATGGGTTCGTCGATGACGAGCAGCCGCAGGAAGAAGGGCGCGCCCAGGACCTCGATCGCGGCCCGGGCATCGGTGCCCTCAGCCAGTTCGCCGCGGGCGACGGCGTGGTCGACGACGGCCTCGGCCAGGCCGAACCGTTCGGCGAAGAAGCCGCGGACGATCTGCGCGGCGCGCGGGTTGCGGGGCGCGGCCGCGGCCAGGGCCGTGATCAGCTCGCCGGGTCCGCCGGTCATGCCGCGCCGGATCAGCAACGCCAGTTCCTCGAGGTCGGTGCCGAGGTCGCCGGTGTCCGGGATCGGGACGACCTCACTGGCGTACTCGCTGAGCAGGTCGCCGAGGACGCCTTCCAGGTCGGTCCACCGGCGGTAGACCGACGTCTTGTTGACGCCGGCCGCCTGGGCAATCCGTTCGACGGTCAGCTCGGCGTACCCGTCAGCGAGGAGGCCACGGGCGGCCGTGAGGACCGCGGCCCGGACACGGGCGCTGCGCCCGCCCGGTCGCTGACCGGCAGACATCGGACACCTCCTTTAACGCACCGACTGTTGCGTTACACCATCCCATTCGGCAGACTCAAAGGCAACACGAGTTGCGATTGGAGGTTACCCATGAAGGCCAGTGTCTGCGTCGTCGGTGGCGGGCCCGCGGGGCTCGTCCTGGGGCTGCTGCTCGCCCGGCAGGGTGTGGAGGTCACCGTGCTGGAGAAGCACGCCGACTTCCTCCGGGACTTCCGCGGCGACACGGTGCATCCCTCCACACTGAACATGCTCGACGAGATCGGGCTCGGCGAACGAATGGCGGTGCTGCCCGGGCGCAAGGCCGGCGCGTTGCGCGTCACCTTCGACGACGGCACCTACACCGTCGCGGACTTCACGCGCCTGCCGACGCCACACAACTACCTGTACTTCGTTCCCCAGTGGGACTTCCTGGAGATGCTCGCAACCGAGGCGGCGAGGTTCCCCACCTTCACGCTGCTTCGTTCCACCACCGTGACGAGCCTGCTCCGCGACCCGTCCGGCACCGTCACCGGCGTGCGCGCCATGAGCCCGGAGGGCGAACTGGAGATCGAGGCGTCGCTCACTGTCGCCTGCGACGGCCGTGATTCGGTGGTACGCCGGGAGCTCGGCCTGCGGCCCGTCGACTACGGCGCGCCCATGGACGTGCTGTGGTTCCGGATCTCGCGCCGCGCAGACGACGGCGAGGGCCTGGCGATGCGGGTCGGCGCCGGCGGGCTGATGCTCGCCATCGACCGCGGCGACTACTACCAGTGCGCGTACGTCATCGCCAAGGGCGGCTACGACGAGATCCGCGCAGCCGGGCTGGAGGCGCTGCGGCAGCAGGTGATCCGGCGGCACCCCGTCCTCGCAGACCGAGTCGGTGAACTCGCCACCTGGGACGACGTCAAACTACTGACGGTGAAGGTCAACCGGCTGCAACGCTGGCACGTGCCCGGCGCGCTGCTCATCGGCGACGCGGCACACGCCATGTCCCCGATCGGCGGCGTCGGCATCAACCTGGCGGTGCAGGACGCCGCGGCCACCGCCCGGATGCTGGGCCCGAACCTCGCCGCCGGGCAGCCGGTCACCGAAGCCGACCTCGCCGCGGTGCAGAAGCGCCGGCACCTCCCGACGGTGCTGACGCAGAACCTCCAGCGCGCCGCGCAGCGGCGCGTCGTCGACCCGCTGCTGCACGCCAGCGGCCGGATCGACGCCCCGGCACCGATACGCCTGGCGACGCGGTTCCCGGCACTGCAAGCCCTCCCCGCCCGGCTGGTCGGCATCGGCGTACGCCCCGAACACGTGCGTTGACCCACCGTTCCGACAGACGGATGGAGACGTGATCCGCAGGGACGGACTCTCGAGGCAAAGGTCGGCTGGCGTGGTGGTCGTCGGGCGTGTCAGTGGTTCGGGGCGGTCGATACGCTCACAGCCAAGGGCTCTGCAGGCTCAGCCCGCCGATACCTGCCGAAGCGAACGCCGCAGCGGCAGCAGTGCCACCAGCATCAACAGCCCGGCCAACGGCATCAGATCCAAGTTCACCGGCGGCAGCAGCACCCCGACGAGCATGACCACCGGACTCCACCACGGCAGCCGGCCCGCCCTGGCGGCCAGCACGGCGACCAGCACGATCCCGACGAAGAAGAACAGTGGCCCGACGTCGTAGATCGCGGGTCGCACGCCGGGTAGGCCGGAGAAGTCGTGCTGCAGGCTCCGCAGCTCTTCCTTGTCGGCAGCCATGAATGCCTGCACGATGTCTGCTCCGAACTGGACCACGGATGCCGCCAGACCGAGCAGAGTCGCGCCGACCACCACTTCGCGGACCGCCCCGGCGGGCAGTAGCGTCCGCAGCCCCAGGACCAGCAACACGAACAGGAGGAAGCCGGCCAAGCCGAGGAAGTGGGCGAGTTGCCAGTCGAAACCCGGCCCGTACATGTTGTCGAGTCTGCCGATGATACGGGCCACGCCGTAGCCGCCCATCGCGAGCGGCCCGGCGATCAGAGCGAACTTCGCTGCCTTCATCATGCTGAAGATCATGGTCGCGCACCGGATCATGGTGCCTCCGGCGGAACCCCCGCCCGCGACCCTGAGAACCCCCGCAGAAGTCGACCCTGACCATCTACAGGCGGCCGAGCAAGGCAAGGTGGCGAGCCCAGCAGTACGAACCACGAGCTCGCCGAATCGTGTGCACCCGCCGAACGGACCTCAGGTGTCGTACTCGCCGCTGTCCCATGGCTCAGTAAAGGCCATGTAGTCGCCGGGCTCGACGGTGACCCACCACGTGTCGTCGTCGTCCTCCGGCTCCCGGGGAATCAGGCCGAAGGTTGTACCGAACCGAGCAATCGCGAAGGGCTCGACCTCGATACGGGTGAACGTAAGCTCTCCAAGCTCCTTCAGCCGAGCGTCACATGCCGCCCGCCGCGCCATACGGTCCATCCGGGCTCTGGGGCCGAAGGCGTCGATCCTGGCCTCCAGGAACCGGCCCTCGGAGTCGAAGAGGTACAGAGCGACAAACTCCTGACCGTCGTCGTCGCCTCGGATGGCTGGTTCGAAGGGAGTGGTGAGGAAGAACTGCCTGCCGTCAGCGGTGCGCCCCACATACTCGGCATGATAGTCGTCATGATCGATGGCTAGACAACGCGGCGGTCCGGCCCTCATCCAGCTCGTCCTCTCCTCGCGCCGACGGCGGGAGCCGTCACGATCGCTACGCCAGCATCATGCCGTCCGGGTACGACAGGATCGTGTCCCAGCGATCTCACCACCGTGCACTGACATGCCGCTTCGAGCGCGTCGACTGGCGACCGACCTGGCTACAGACGCGCTGATCGCCATCCGGGTCGCGCATGACGACCGGCTCGTCGCCAAGCCGGACGTGTGCCACGACGTCCTCCGGGCCGCTGATCTCGACGTGCCACTCGTCGTCGTGTCATCCTTCGGGATCGTGCAGTGAGGTCGGGGAGAGCAGCGGCTGAAGTAGAGCGGGGTTGATGATCGCCGGCAACCGCCGGGCCACCCCAGCGAGGAGGTCGGCGACCTGGACCCGCGGATCGTCGCGGGAGTCGACCATCACCAGCCCAGCCAGGGGCGATACGCCGGCCGGCAACGCCCCAGCTCTCTCGGCGTCTGCCGCCGATGGTCCGCCGCCATTGGCCAGCACCTGCCGGAGGCGGGTCAACCGGTCGGCCGTGAGGGCGCTCTGCTCGTCGTGGATCACCAGCACCTGCCGCTGTCCGCCGCTCCAGGACAAGACCGTTTCCGCCAGCGCCGGCAACATCGGCTCCAGCGGTGGCGGGATCGACCGGTCGTCGTTATCGAGCCTGGTCAGTACAGACCACACGCGGGTCGGACTGAGCCCGTTGAGGACAGCATCGGCCGGTGTGCCGAGCCCGTGTCGTACCAGCGCATCCCGGGCCTGGAAGAACCGCTCCACGGTCCGGCGATCCGGCCGCCGCCGTTTGATCCGGACCAGGTCGACGAAGGCTGCCAGGAAGACACCCCAGTCGCTTCCGCCTGAGCGCCTGGCCCGGTACAGGGCGAGAGCGGCCGGACGGTGATCCTGCGTCAGGCGGGTACCGGCCGCGTACGACGGCTCGGTGAGCAGCAGGTCGACGATCCGGGTTACGAGGAAGAACTCCTTGTCGACCAGATGGACGTGCGCGCGGCCCTTCAGCGCCGCCAGGAACCACTCCAGCGCTTCACCCGCGCCTGGGCCGCGAAGGAACTGCCCGGACTTGAACTCGTGCGGCGAGAACCGGAACCCGGACCGCAGCGCTGTGATCAGCCCGATGGCCTCGTCCGCGCCCAGGTCGACACTCGCGTGCGTGATCACCGGGGTGGTCGAATGGAGCAGGTTGGTGCCCGAGAATCCGGACTCGTCACAGGCGATCTCCACCACGGAGCCAACCACCGCATCCACCGGCGGTAGCCCGCCCTGAAACGGCGATCTCACCACCGATCCCCCACCATGCCGACCATGGTCACCCGTGCGCCCTCGTCGAACAATCCAATTGCGGCCGGGAGGCCCGCGACGGAGAACATGCTCCTGCCGGTGCTGAGGCACTGGACGACGGACCACAGATCACCGCCGAACGCGGCCGCAGGTCGTTACGCCTTGGCCGTGCGAGTCGGCCCGTCCGCTTCTGCCGCCGAGGGGTGCGCCCTGCCGGGCGTTCGTCACTGCCCGAGGCGCTGTCCGGGTGCCTCCTCCGTGGTGACGTCCCGGCTGGCGTCGAGGCGGGCGTTGTTGGCGACGTCGGTCATCGTGGGGCTGCTATCCGAAGGGGGTGGGCGGTCTTGTGAACGCATGGTCGCGGGGAGCCAGGCGGTGGCGTGGTCCGGCCGCCCGAAGCACCACGTCGAGGACCTGGTCGGGGTTGGCGGCGTAGCTTGTGCTGAACCAGGCCATGTTCGCCTCCACCACGGCCCAGTGTTCGTCGCCGCGGTCGGCGTTGCTGGCGAGGCCGACGTCGACAACGACGGCGCTGGGCAGGCTGTCAGCGCAGGCGTCGAGCAGGCTGACGGCGAAGTCGAGCACGGCGGCGCGGTGCGGGCAGGCGGCGAGGGGAGCCGGGTCGAGCCGGCCGTTGGTGGCGTATCGGCTGGCGGCGTGCACTGCGGCGTCGAGGACGAACAACCGGTACTCCACCAGGAACGTCACGATCTCGCTGACCAGTACCGGAGTGTCGGCGGGGTGACGCTCGGCACGGGGCAGGCGGGAGCCGTCGGCGTAGACGCCGGCCGTCAGGGTCTTGTCTCGGGGCGGCTTGACGAACATTGGCGTACGAGACCAGCGTGCGTCGCCGAGAGTGGTGAGGATGATGTCGCGGCGGGTGTACTCGTACGGCAGCTGCACCAGCCAGTCGTCGGCCGGTTCGAGCATCGCCAGGTCGAGGTCCGCGGCGACGGCAGCGGCGAAGGCCGGTCCGCCGTAGAGGTGCCCACCCCGGGCCCGCCGCAGCTGAGCTGGTACTGACGGGTGGGGCAGTTGCTCCACTGCCAGGCCCCGTCGCCGGGCCGATTCAGCAAGCAGCTCGGCGGTCCTGTCGAGGCGCGGCGGCAGCACCAGGAAGTCACCGACCGGGACGGCGATGGTCATGACTGACGATTCTGAGGACCCGCCACGTTGCCGTCGCCTGAATATCCTCGCCGCACGGCTGGGAGGGCTGTGGCCAGAGAACGGATCCCTTCTCCGGCGCTCTTGTGGCCGGAGTTCCACGTCGTCAGTCGGAGCGTTGGGCGGCTTCTGCGATGGCGGTCGCGGACCAGGTGGCGAGGATTTTCAGCCGCTCTTCGTGGATCGTTCCGGGTTCGGCGGTGTACACGCTCAGTTCGTGGACGGCGCGCGACGGGGTCGGCAGCGCGAGGGGCTGATAGGTCAACTCCAGTGTGCCGACGACAGGGTGCTGCAGACGTTTGATTCCTTCGTGCCGGATGCGGATGTCGTGTGATGCCCACATCTTCCGGAATTCGGCGCTGAGGGTGCAGAGCTCGCCGACGAGTTCCCGCAGTTGCCGGTCCTCGGGGTGTCGACCGGCCTCGGCGCGCAACAGGGCGACGGTCGAGGCGGCGCCGGCTTCCCAGTCTGCGAAGAAGTCGTGTGATGCCGGGTCGAGGAAATGGTAGCGGGCGAAGTTCGCTCGGCCGTTGGCTGTGGTGGTGTCGCTGCTGAACATGGGTTCGTGCAGTGCGCGGGCGAGCGCGTTGCTGGCGACCACGTCGAGACGTCCGTTGCGCAGGAATGCTGCCGACATCGTGATGGAATCGATCAGCCACTGCAGGTGGGGTTCGACCTTCGCCTCAGTGCGTCGGGAATTTCGGCGGGCTTTCGGCCGGGCGGCGTGGGCCAGGTCGAACAGGTAGGTGCGTTCTTCGTCGTCGAGGTGCAGTGCTCGGGCCACGGCGTCGAGGACATCTTCGGAGATTCCGCGGATGTAGCCCTTCTCCAGTCTGGTGTACCACTCGGTGCTGACGCCGGCGAGGACGGCGACCTCTTCCCGCCGCAGTCCGGGCACACGGCGCCGGCCACCGGCGGGCAGCCCTGCCCGCTCCGGGCTGATCTTGGCGCGGCGGCTGATCAGGAAGTCACGGATAGTGGTGCGATTGTCGGCCGAGTCGGGCATGCTCCCACGGTAGGCCCGGACGAACCTGGCAGAGGGGGGAGAGCTTGTACCCCCTATAAACGCCACCTTTCTCACGCCCCGGTGCGGCGCTCAAATGGATGCGAAGACGTTTCCGAGGCTGCACAGGAGTTCATGTATGCAGGGAGAAGCCACTCCCCTGAACGGCGGTTCCCGGTCCGGCGCGAGCGCGGCCCGTTCCGCCGCGCTGCCCTTGCTGATCTACGTCCTCGCCCTGGGGACGTTCCTGATGGGCACGACCGAGTTCATCGTGGCAGGTGTGTTGCCGGAGATCGCCGGTGACCTGCAGGTCAGTGTCGCCCGTGCGGGTCTGCTGATCACGGTGTTCGCGATCGGGATGATCATCGGTGCGCCGCTGATGGCGATGCTCACGCTGTGGCTGCCGCAACGCGTGGCCCTCATCCTCGCGCTGGTGGTCTTCGCGATCGGCCATATCGTGGTGGCAGTCGGTGACAGCTTCGCGGTGCTTCTGCTGGCGCGGTTGATCACCGCGTTCGCCACCGGCGCGTTCTGGGCCCTGTCCGCCGTGGTCGCGACCCGCGTCGCCGGGCCGGCGCGCGGAGCGCGGGCCATGGGTCTGGTGAACGCCGGAGGCATGCTCGCCACGGCACTGGGCGTTCCGCTCGGCGCGTTCGCCGGACAGCTCATCGGGTGGCGGGGCACGTTCTGGGCGCTCGCCGTCCTGGCGCTGGCCGCCACCGCTCTGATTTCCCGTCACGTCCCCCACGAGAAGGGACGGGCCCGGTCAGTGTCGGTGCGTTCCGAACTGTCCGGGCTGCGTTCCGGGCGGCTGTGGCTGGCCCTTGCCGGCTGCGCGGCGACCACCGGTGGTGTGCTTGCCGCGTACTCCTACATCGCGCCGTTGCTCACCGACCAGGCCGGTGTTCCGGCACGGCTGGTGCCGTTGGCGCTGGTCGGGTTCGGCGTCGGCGCCCTGGTGGGGTCACTGGTCGCCGGCCGTCTCGGCGACGCTCACCCGCACGTGGTCACGCTTGTGGCGCCCGTCGCCACCGCGATCCTGCTTGGGATGATCTGCCTGGCATCGGGAATGCCGTGGCTGACCGCGGGTGTGGTCGTGCTGCTCGGGTTCTTCGGGCTGGGCGCGAACCCGGTGCTGATCGCCCTGGCCGTGCGTTTCGCCGGGCGGGCGCCCACGCTGGGGTCCTCGCTGACCGTGTCGGCGTTCAACGCCGGTACCGCCGTCGGCTCCTGGATCGCGGGCCTGGCGCTGGCCTCCACGCTCGGAGCCACCGGCCCCGCCGCCGTCGGCGTGGCCATCGTCGTCCTGGCGGTGGTCCCCGCGGTGGCGTTGGCCCTCATCGCGCGCCGCCGCGCCGCGAGTCCGCCCAAATCGGGCGACGCCACGACAACCAGCGCAGCGGTCGAGACCTACGCCGCCGTCTGACAACCCCCGCAACAAATCGAAGGAAAGGAAGATCATGCGCGCAACCCTCATGTACGGTGCCGGCGATGTCCGCGTCGAGAACGTCCCCGACTCCACGATCAAGCTGCCCACCGACGCGCTGCTGCGGATCACGGCGTCCTGTATCTGCGGCAGCGACCTGCACCCGTACCACTCGATGTCCCGTGAGACCGGCCCGGCCCGGATGGGACACGAACTGATCGGCATCGTCGAGGACACCGGCTCGGAGGTGACCACCCTCAAGCGCGGTGACCTGGTCGTCGCCCCGTTCGCCATCTCCGACAACACCTGCCGGTTCTGCCGCGAGAACCTGCAGACCTCCTGCTCCCACCCCCAGGCCAACTTCCTGGACGGCATCCCCGACGAAGGCGGGCAGGCCGAAGCGATCCGGATCCCCCTCGCCGACGGCACCCTCGTCAAGCTGCCCGTCGCCGCGGACTCCGCGCTCATCCCGTCGCTGCTCACGCTCGCCGACGTCTTCGGCACCGGCTACCACGCCGCCATCAAGGGCGGCGTGCGCAAGGGCAGCTCCGTCACCGTCATCGGCGACGGCGCCGTCGGGCTCCTCGCCGTGCTGTCGGCCAAGCGCCTCGGCGCCGAGCAGATCATCCTCATGGGCCGCCACCGGGCCCGCACCGACCTGGGCACCGAATTCGGCGCCACCGACGTGGTCACCGAGCGCGGCGACGAGGGCATCGCCAAGGTCCGGGAACTGACCGGCGGCCACGGCACCCACGCCGTGCTCGAAGCCGTCGGCCACATGTCCGCCTACGAGCAGGCCGTCGGCGTCGTCCGCCCCGGCGGCGTGATCAGCCGCGTCGGCGTCCCCCAGTACGAGAACGCGCCCATCGGCTTCGGCAGCCTCTTCCGCCACAACATCATCCTCGCCGGCGGCCCCGCTCCCGTGCGCGCGTACATCGAGGAACTGATGCCCGACATCCTCGACGGAACCATCGAGCCCGGCAAGGTGTTCGACGCCACCACCGACCTCGACGGCGTGCCCGCCGGCTACCAGGACATGGACGACCGCAAGAGCCTCAAGGTCCTCATCAAGCCCTGACGCCGTGCACGGCCCCGCCCTCGCTGCCGACGTAACGACACGAGGGCGGGTCCGAGCCGGTCAAGCAGCCTCCCGATCACGACCCCAGAATCGCCCTGCACGGCCGCCGGTGTATACACGACCACATGCGACCGGGGCCGGGCGAGGTGTTGCACTTCTCCGAGGACCCGACAATCAAACGGTTCCTCCCGCACGTCGCCGCGACCGCCCGACAGCCAGACGCCTTCGTCTGGGCCGTCGATCACGACCGGGCACCCGATTACTGGTTCCCTCGACAATGCCCCCGCGCGATGGCCTGGCTACGCACAGGCACCACGGCGGCCGACCGGGCCAGCATCATCGGCGCCGGCTGCGGCGACCGCGTCCATGCCATCGAGTACGGCTGGCTGGACGCGATGCGAACGGTCCGGCTGTTCGCCTACCGGCTGCCGGCCGATCGGTTTCGGCCCTTCGGTGTCCCTGAACCCCACGCCCACGTCGCGGTCGAGCCGATCGAGCCACTCGGCCCGCCCGAGCCCGTAGGCGACCTCCTCGACTGCCATGCCGAGGCCGGCATCCAGCTACGCGTCCTGAACAACCTGTGGCCCTTCTGGGACGCCGTGATCGCCAGCACGCTGGGCTTCAGCGGCATCCGGCTATGCAACGCGTCACCTCGCCCGTGATCATCAACACCGCCGGCGCTCAGTTGTGCGGACAGCGGTCGGGACGCCTGAAGTGTCCAGGTCGAGGTGTGTACCGGGAAGATGCCTGCCGGATCGGCAGGGTGAGCCAGGAACTCGACCAGCGCATGTCGATCCCGCCCCGCCACCTGACGGCGAAGGATCGGCGACGTGGATCTCTGAAGGTCACAGGTCGACCGCGACGTACCGCCCGCTGGCCGAAGTTGCGGAACCGCTTCCGGGAGTTGCCGAAGCCGTCGTACCGGGTTCAGCGGTTCTCGTCGCGGCCGAAGGTGATCGACGTGCCGATGAACCTGGTGGCGACGATCGGCGCTGCGAGACGAGGTGAGCAGCTCGGGTGTACCACCGCACCGCCACGGTCCCCGCCTTGCCGGCCAGGCGGGGGGACGAACATGGCGTACGCGATGCCGAACGCCAGGCTGGCCAGCAGCGCCAGGGGCAGTGAGATGTCATCGACGGGCCGGAAGATCTGCCAGTGAATGAGGTAGATGTAGATCGAACTCGCG
Organism: Micromonospora sp. NPDC047465; assembly: GCF_040643125.1. NCBI lineage: Bacteria > Bacillati > Actinomycetota > Actinomycetes > Micromonosporales > Micromonosporaceae > Micromonospora > Micromonospora sp. NPDC047465. The sequence continues at coordinate 71,858 of NZ_JBEYTP010000030.1, read as the reverse complement.
GCCAGCGCCGCGGCGACCCGGTTGAGCAGGGGCACGCTGGGCAGGTCGGCCACCCAGATCATGAGGAGCAGGCCGCCGATGATGACGGCCTCGCGTCCAGGGTCCCCGAAGAACGTCGGCACGCTCGCGACGATCGCGAGCGTCACGCACAGTTTCTGGCCGACGGTGGTGGCTTGGCCGCCGCCCAGCCGAGGGCGAACAGCCAGAACACGACGACCGGGGTGGGCAGGTGCACGCCGGGCACGAGTTGGTAGCGCGAGACGAGCCCGAGAGCGGCCAGCGTGAAGTGCCACCAGTAGTTCGTGCCGTCCGCGCGGAGACGTCACGGTCCTGATCCGGCCGGAGCAGCTGCGGCTGAACGACGCCGACGCACCGGGGGTACCCGCGACCGTCCGCCACCATCTGTTCCAAGGCCACGACGCCTCATCGACGTCCAACTGGACGACGGCGGGTGGACCACTTCGGTCTCCCCGAAGTGGTCCACCCGCCGAAGGGACTGGTCAGGGCATTGTCGGTCAGCCGGCCGGGGCTGCGGCGTCGCCGGGCGTGGGACACGGTGCGGCCTCGTGGGCCGGCCGCTCGCGGTCGCGCCGCAGGAGCCGGTCGAGCAGGTCGTCCAGGGTCTTGATCTCGTCGCTGGTGTAGTCGGCGAAGACGCGCTCGAGGTTGCGCACGTGAATCTTGGCCGCCTCCTCGAGTTTCTGCCGCCCGTCCGGGGTGAGGGCGGCGAAGCTGACCCGCCGATCGGTGGGGCACGGAACGCGTTCCACGAGACCGGCGGTGACCATCCGGTCCAGGAGCCGGGTCATCCCTCCCGTGGTGAGCGCGATCTGGCTGGCGAGGGCGCTCATCGTCAGTTTGTCCGGCGAGCGGGCGATGCGCAGCATAGCCTCGAACCAGGTATGCGGGATGCCGCACTCGCGCTCCAGCGCCTCGCCGAGCTGCCGCTCCAGCGCGCTGTATGCCTCCACGAGCCGCCCGAACGTCGTCACCAGCCCGTGGTCGACCGCGCTCTTCACCATGCCAGAAACCTTACACTACAGATGTTGACGGATCAAATAGTCCGACGTACAGTCGTTGAATACTCAACATCTGAGTTGTCAGAGAAGGAGTGGGAAATGCGTATCGCGATCCTGGGTGCCGGCAATGTCGGTGGGGCTGTGGCGACCGCCGCCGTGCGCGCCGGCCACGACGTCGTCATCGCGGCGACCAGCGCCGAGCACGCCCAGAAGGCGGCCGGCAGCGCCGGTGCGAGCGCCGCTGCGTCCAACGCAGAGGCGGTGCAGGGAGCAGATCTCGTGCTGCTCGCCGTTCCGCACGCCGCCGTCGCCGGCATCGCCACCGAGCTGGGCGAGGCACTGACCGGCAAGGTCCTCGTCGACGTGACGAACCCGATCAACGACACCTACAGCGACCTGGTCACCGGCGGCGTCTCGGCTGCGGAGCAGCTTCAGGCCCAGGCGACCGGGGCATCCGTGGTCAAGGCCTTCAACACCATCCTCGCGAGCCGCCACAGCAACCCGGTGGAGAGCGGCGCGCCCCTGGACGCCTTCATCGCCGGCGACGACGGTGCCGCCAAGGACAAGGTCGCCGAGCTGGCCTCCTCCCTGGGCTACCGGGTGATCGACGCGGGCGGGCTGCGGATGGCCCGGTCGCTGGAGGAGATGGCACTGCTGAACATCATGCTCAACGCCCGTAACGGGTGGAGCTGGCAGAGCGGCTGGAAGCTGGTCGGGCCGGTGGGCGGCGCAGCATGAGCGTCAGCCCCAACGCGGCGCCCGTCCAGCACCTCGACCTGTCGGCGGAGGTGCGCCGCTGGAGCGACGTCGGCACGGCGGGCCGGCTGCTGCCGGGCCCGGTGGACCCCACGGCGCCCGCGCGGACGAAGGTGCGGTGATGAGCGCGATGCAGACGTTCGCGCCGCCGGTCGTGGCCACCGCGGGCAGCACCGATGCGGATGCCCCGCTGGTGGTGCTGCTGCATGGCCGTGGCTCGCACGAGCGGGAGATCCTTCGCCTGGCCGACCACCTGCCCGTGGGCCCCACGTACGCGGCGGTGCGGGCGCCGATCGCCGAGGGCGGCGGGTACGCGTGGTTCGCCAACCGCGGCATCGGCCGGCCGGTCGCCGAGTCGTTGCGCGCGACAATGGACTGGTTCCGCGACTGGCTCGACGGTGTCGCTCCCGCGGGCCGGCCGGTGGTGCTGATCGGGTTCAGCGGCGGGGCCGCGTTCGCCGGTGGGCTGCTGCTCGACGATCCGGGCCGCTACGCCGGCGCCGCGATCCTGTACGGGACGCTGCCGTTCGACGCCGGCGTCCCGACCACGCCCGGCCGGCTGGCCGGCGTGCCCGTCGTCGTGGCCCAGGGCGAACACGACAGCGTCATCCCACGGGAACTGCTCGACCGCACCTGGAACTACCTGCACACCGAGGCCGGTGCCGCGACCCTCGCCCGCCGCGACCCGGTCGGCCACGGCATCGCCGCGCCGGCGCGGGCGACCGTAGCCGGCTGGCTGCGGAAACGCCTGGCACCTGCCGACCGGGTCCGCCCGACGCCGTCTCCGGGGACGTGGACAAGGCCGCCCGGCGGCCAGCTCCCGCCGCCCGTGGGGCCCGCGCGACGGTGAGCAGTCAGGTTCGGCGGCAGCAGCGCAGCGACAACGCGCCGGTCGAGCTGCGGGAATAGTCATTCGCGCGTATCGCCGCGCTGCCACCCGCGCTCGCCGCGGGCCTGGCCGCCAAGGGCTGGGGCGTCGTTCCGGCCGCACCTGCCCGGCCAGCCGCCGGTGGTACTGAGCCGGATCCGAACCCGGATGTTGTTGCCCTCGGCGACGAGGGCCTGGACCTGCTGCCCTCCGCCCGAGGGTCGGCGCCCGCCCGGGTTCGGGCGGGCGCCGGGGCGCAGGTGGTCCGGGTCGTGTTTCGCATCACCTGGCCTGCCACCCACCGGCCGGGAGCTCGATCGCCCCCGGATTCCGGCAGGTCAGCCAACCGGTGGGCCAGTCCAGGAGGACCGGATCAGCTCCCGCTCGGTGGCGGCGAGGTGGGCGGTCGCGGCGAGCCAGGCCCAGGCGTACCGGTCCGGGTCGGGATCGGCGAGCCGGCCGAACGCGTCCCGGCCGCGCCGGTCGGACTCGTCGGCGAGCGCGGCGGCCACCGCGGCGGCGGTGGTGAAGCCGGCGCGGCGCAGCGGACCGGCCAGCCCGGCGCCCTCGCCCCGGGCCGCCTCGCCGACGGCGCGGCGACCACCGGAGACGGCCAGCTCCACCAGCCGGCGGACCCGCCACAGCGGGGACTCCGCAACCGCGTCGGCACCGACGGCGAGAACCGGGTCGGTCATCGCGGCCGGGTCGCGCGGCGGCAGGTGGCCGCCCTGGATCTGGTCGTAGCCGAGGTCCGCCCGGCCGTGCCAGTCCGCCGGCAGCCGCAGCGTCGTGGCGGCACCGGGCACCGGGCCGACCGCGAGCGGGTGCAGCGTGCTGGCCCGGTCCGGGTCCAGCCGGCCGACCACCCGGATCCGCAGGCCCGGCCTGGAGGCGAGCCGCCGCAGGTTCGCCACGTGGGCCAGCACCGGGTGGGAGTTGACCGGCACCAGCCGGATCACCGGCCCATCCGGCACCGGCGCGCGGTCCGGTCCGGCGTCGGTGGCGGGGGCCAGCTCCCGGGCCAGCACCTGGTCCCCGGCGGCACCGACCACCATCAGGTCACAGCCGACCAGCGCGGTCCCGGCCCGGGCCGGGTCCTCCGGATCGTCGGCGGCGAGTTGAGCGGTCACCACCTCGGCGAGCGGGCGGGCGAACAGTTCCGCCAGGGGCCCGGTGGACCAGTCGGTCCCGGTGATCGGGGTGGCTCGGACCCCCTTGCCGGCACCGAGCCGGCCGTCCGGGGAGACGGTGGTGCCGGTGATCCGCAGGCCGCCGCGGGCCAGCACCGCGTGGTTGACCGCGACCGCGCCCATCTCGGTGACCGCCCGGGCGCAGTCCTGCGCCCGGTCCGGGCCGCCCGGCTTCACGTCGCCGAAGGAGAGCTGGCGCCCGTCGGCGGCGACCAGGTGGGTGACCACCCCGGCGTACCCGGTCGCGCTGATCACCGGTTCCCGGCAGACGCCGTACACCTCCAGCGTGCCGTCCGGCTGGTAGGCCCGCCGGAGGATGCCGACCAGCGCCGGGTCGGGATCGCCGGCGGCCAGCCGACCGGCCACGTACAGCAGGTCGTGCAGCACCTCGACCAGTTCCGCCAGCCGATGGCCGGTCTGTCGTCCCCGGTGGGCGCGCAGTCCACGTACCGTGCGCAGCGCGGCGCTCTCGGCCCGCGGCAGGCCGGCCAGTCGGGCGCTGTGCGCGGCCCGCAGCAGTTCGGCCTGCGGGACCGCGCCGGCGGCCGGGACGCCGGCCGCGAGCACCGCGGCGGCTGCCCGCCACAGCGCGCCGGCGGCGGCCCGTTGCGCCTTCGTCGGTGCCGCGCTCCGTCCGGCACGACCGGCGGCCGCGCCATCCGTCTTTCCGGTGCGCCCGGCCCTCCCGGTACGCCCGGTGGCCGCGCCGACGTCATCCGAAGTGGACGACGCGGCGGTGGTGGACACCGGATCGGGGTGGGTGGCCGGGTCGGCGACCGGGCAGGCGACCAGGACCGCGGTCCGGTGCAGGCAGCGGGGCGACAGCAGGCAGCTGCACCTTGCCTGGTGCGGGTCGGTGACCGCGCCGGTCGGTCCGGGCGTCAGGGTGACCAGGGCCTCGGCGCCGCAGTCGACCGACACGCCGCCGTCGACCCGGCCGACCGGTACACCGGCCAGCCGTTCGACAGTGGCGTCCAGCCGCTTGTGCAGCCGGGACGGCAGGGCCGCCACCGCCGCGGCGGCGACCCCCGGCAGCACCGGCGGCAGCCGGTCGGTGTCCACGGCGGTGGATGTGCGGTCCGTCAACGTGATCCTCCGCGTACACGGTCGCCCACCCAGCGGGCGAGTTCGAGCGGGCTGAGAGCGGCGACCGGCATCCCCGCCGCGACGAGCTGCTCGGCGACCGGTACCGAGTAGCAGGGCACTCCCCTGTCGTTCAGCGCGGCACAGCCGAGCAGATGCACGCCGGAGCTGGCCAGCGTGCGGACCTCGCCGAGCAGCCCGGCCAGCGGGTAGCCCTCCTCGAAGTCGCTGACCACCGCGACGATGGTGCGGCTCGGCACGGTCACCAGCGAGCGGGCGTGGGCCAGCCCGGCGGCGATGTGCGTACCGCCGCCGACGCGCACCTCCAGCAGCAGCGACAGCGGGTCGTCGACCCGGTCGGTCAGGTCGACCACCTCGGTGGAGAAGGCGAGGAAGTGGGTGGACAGGGTGGGCACCCCGGCCAGCACGGCGGCGGTCAACGCCGACCACACCACCGACGCCTCCATCGAGCCGGACACGTCGACCACCAGCACCAGCCGCCAGTCGGCCTCCTTGCGGGTCCGGGTGTTGAAGACCGGACGTTCCGGCACCACCACCGTCCGGCCGTCGCCGAGCCGCTGGGTGTGCGCCAGGTTCGCCCGCAGCGTACGGGCGAGGTTGATCCGGCCGCCGGGACGGCGGGACGGACGCGGATTCGTCAGCCCGGTCAGCGCCGGACGAACCTGGGTGGCCAACTGCCTGGTCAGCTCCTCGACCAGCCGCCGGACCAGTGGCCGCAGCTTGGCCAGCTGCCCCTCGGGCAGGCCACCGGCCAGCGACAGCACCGAGGTCAGCAGCTCCATCGAGGGGCGTACCGCGGCCGGGTCGAGTTCGGTGAGCACGTCGGTACGGCCGCTCTCGGCCGCCCGGGCGATGACCTCCTCGCGCACCGCGGTGCCGAACAGCGCCTCGAGTTCGTCGGCCCACTCGCGCGCGGTCGGGAAGGAGGCGTCCTGGCCGCCGCCGGCCGCCTGGCCGAGGTCGGTGGCCCCCTCGCCCTGACCCGCCCCGTACAGCTCGTCCAGGGCGCGGGCGTAGCGGCGGGCGTCGGTCGGCAACCGGTCGGGTTGGCGGCCGAGCAGCAGCCGCCACCGGTCCGTGGCGGTGAGCCAGGCGGCCGGCGTGCCCGCCCCGGGTTCGACGTCGGCGGCGCCGGTCGGCGTGCCCGGCCCGCGCTCGACGTCGGCGGCGCCGGTCGGCGTGCCCGGGATCGGGATGTCGCGGGCGACCAGGGCGGCCCGGCCGGCCGCGTCGGCGGCGGCCCAGCGGGCCAGCAGCTCGGGCGCGGCGGACAGGGCCAGATCGAGTCGGTCACCCAGCCGTTCGGCGACGGTGTGCAGCAGCCGCCCCCGGGCCGCCGGGGTGAGCACGTCGAACCCGCCACGCAGCGCCGGCAGCCGGTCCAGGAACTCGGTGTCGGTGAGCCGCTCGATCCGCTCCAGCAGCGGGTCCAGCGCGGCCGGGGCGGACTGCAGCAGCGGATGCGCCGCGATGAGCAGACCACCGAGCAGCCGGTGCAGGTGCCGACGGGTGTCCGGCCCGGTCGCCGCGTCGATCCAGCCGGCCACCCGTGTGCCCAGGGTTTCCAGGTCGGTCAGGTCGAGCAGCACCCGGGCGGCCAGGGCGGCACCCTGGATCAGCGACGAACCGGCCCGGGCCAGGTAGGCGAGGGCCTCGTCCAGGCGTAGGCCGATCCGGTCCTCGCCGGCCCGGACCGCGAGGTCCACCAGCGCGGCGGCATCGGCCGCGGCGTCGCTGCCGGCCAGGCCGGGCAGCCCGCGGACCGCCGCGTCCAGCAGCACGACGGCCAGCTCGGCCGCCCGGGCCCGACCGTCGGCGGTGGTGCCGGGCAGGTGTTCCCGGCGCAGCGCCTCCAGCAGGTCCAGTGCGGCCAGCAGCTCGGGCAGCGTGCCGGTGCCCGGCAGCACCGCGGCCGCCAACTCGAGCCGGTCGGTGACCAGTTCGGGCAGGTCGCACCGGGCGGCGTCGCGTAGCCCGGTGAGCAGCTGAGCGGCGGTGGGGCCGCCGTCGGCGGCCTCCCGGCGGAACCGCTCCCGCAGGGTGCCGGCCGCGGCCAGCGCCGCGGTCACCCCGCGTACGCCGACCAGGTCCAGCCGGGCCGCCACGGACGGCGTCCAGGCCAGTTGCCAGCGGGTGGTCAGGGCGGCACCGTCGCCGGTCCCGGACACCGCGATCGGCTCGCCGTAGCCGACGCCGCAGATCTGGAGGCGTTGCAGCAGGATCTCCCGCCGCCCGTCCAGCTCGGTGCGCAGCGGGTCCAGCCGCACCTCGCGGGACTTCGGGCTGTCCGGGTTGGGCATCCGCAGCGCGGTGAGTTCCGCCTCGACCGCTGGGCCGAGCCCGGACCGCGGCGTACCGGGGGCGACCCGGCCCCGCTCGGCACCGACCAGCACGGTCTCCAGCGCCTTCGCCAGCGCCCGGCCGCGGCCGAGCAGTTCACCCTGACCGAGCACGGTGGTCACCGCCTCCAGCACCTCGCCCCGGCCGGGGGCGGGCAGGTCCCGCAGCCGCGCCAGGTCGCCGGCCAGCCGTACCGTCTCGGCGGCCTCGCCGGTACCGGCGGTGTGACCGGCCGAGCGGAGTTCCCGGCACAGGTCGGTGACCGCCCGGGCGGCGGCGGCGCGGATCAGTTCCGGGTCGCCGCCAGCGGTGAAGACGGACTGCTGCCAGCGCGGGTCGCGGATCCCGGCCGGGTAGCCGGACCGGGAGTCGAGCAGGTCGAACGCGTACGGCACCAGCGAGGTGACCGCCGTGCCGCCGCCGTTGGTGGTGGCCGACCCGGGTTGGGTCGTCACGGACCGCACCGGACCGGCCGGGGCGACGACGGGCCGGGTGGACGCGGCGGCGCCACCGGCGGTCGACACCAGCTCTCCGCCGACCGGGCCGGCCGACCGGGCCGGGCCGTCGCCGGCGTCGGTCGACGGGGCGGCGAGCAGGGCCGGGGCGTGGAAGGCGCCGATGACGGCGGCGACCCGCCGGCCGGCTGCGCCGGCCTCGGCCAGCACCCGGCGCATGTGCCGCTCGCGGGCCAGGTCCCGGGCCGGCACGCCGTCGCCGCTGGCGCTGTCGGTACGCATCGCCCAGCCGACGCCGAGGGCGGCCCGGCGGACCGCCTCCGGTGGGCAGCCCGGGGCACGCACCTCGACCACCCGGTCCCACAGGTCGTCGCCGTCCCGGCCGGTGCCGCTGGCGCTGAGCGCGACGGCGTAGCCGGACCGGCGCAGGCCGGGCACCGGCTCACCGGCGTCCGGGTCGGGATCGGCGGTCGGCACGGAACCGGCAGTCGGGTCGGGTTCGGTGGCCGGGTCGGTGCTGTCGGCGGTCCAGCCGGGATCGGCCAGCGGCAGGTCGCAGCAGACCACCTCGACGCCGCGCTGCCGGGCCCAGCGGATCGCGGCCAGTTCCGGGGAGAAGTCGGCGAACGGGTAGAAGCCCATCGGCCCGTCCGTGCCGTGGCTGCCCACCAGGGCCAGCGGGGCCCGGGCGGCCGGGTCGGACAGGTACGGCAGCCAGCCCTGGAAGTCGGCCGGCAGCTCGATACAGACCACCTCGGCGCCGGCGGCGTCCAGCAGTGCCGGGACCACCGCGGCGAGGGCCGGGCTGTGATGCCGCACCCCGATCAGGTACGGCCGGACCGAACCGGCGAGCGCGTCGACCACGGCTCGCGGATCGGCCGTCGTCGGGTCGACCGTCGACGGGGCGGCGGTCGGCGGCGCCGCGCCGGTCGACGTGCTGGAGAGGGTCGTCACCGCAGGTTCTCCCGCAGGTCCCAGAGCCGACGCCACATCGCCGAGCCGTCCTCGGCGCGGCGGCGGACCGGGCCGTCCCAGTAGCCGAGCAGTCGGGCGTGGTCGTTCTGGTCGTCCTTGCGGACCACGCCGAGCAGGTGCCCGGGCACCAGGTCGAGCGCGTCCCCGCCGGGCAGGTACGCGGCGGCCAGGCCGAGCGACGCCGCCACCTGCACCGCCTCGGCGGTGGACATGACCGTGCCGGGCCGTTCCACGTCCCAGCCCTCGCCCGACCGGCCGGTACGCAGGTCGCGGAACACGGTGACCAGGGCGTCCAGCACCGCGTCGTCCACCGTGTACGCCGCGCCGGCACGCTGCACGGCGGCGGTGGCCTGCCGGCGGACCAGGTCGGTCTCGGTGTCCGCGTCCGAGATCGGGTGGACGGTCTCGAAGTTGAACCGGCGCTTGAGGGCCGAGGACATCTCCGACACGCCCCGGTCCCGCAGGTTGGCGGTGGCGATCACGGTGAACCCGGGCACGGCGCGGATCAGGCCGTCCTCGCTGCCGGCCAGCTCCGGGACGTTCATCCGCCGGTCGGACAGGATGGACACCAGCGCGTCCTGCACCTCGGGCAGGCAGCGGGTGACCTCCTCGATCCGGACCACCCGGCCGGTGCGCATCGCGGTCAGCACCGGCGAGTCGACCAGCGCCTGCGGGGTCGGGCCCTGGGCGAGCAGCAGGGCGTAGTTCCAGCCGTACCGGAAGGCATCCTCGGTGGTGCCGGCGGTGCCCTGCACGGTCAGCGCGCTGGTGCCGCAGACCGCGGCGGCCAGCAGCTCGGACAGCATGGACTTCGCGGTACCGGGCTCGCCGACCAGCAGCAGGCCCCGCTCACCGGCCAGGGTGACCACGCACCGCTCGACCAGGCTCCGCTCACCGACGAACTTCGGCGCGATGGTCATGCTGTCCGGCAGTTCGGTGCCGTCCGGACCGGTACGCCGGTCGGCGGGCAGCTTCAACGCCTCGCCGTCGCTGCCCCGGATGAAGGTGACCACGGCGCGCGGGGTCAGCGCCCAGCCCGGCGGCCGGGCGCCGTCGTCGTACGCGGCCAGGAAGGCCAGCTCGTCGGCGTACCGCTGTTCGGCGGAGAGGACCTGGGCTGCGGTCTCCGGCGCCGCGGTGGGGCGGACGTGTTCCGTCACGGTCACGGGTGTTCCTCGATCTCTCTGGTTCGGATGGGGTGTGCGGGACAGGGGTCGGCGGCGGGGTGGTGCCGCGACGGCCTGGTCGGTCGTCGCGGCCGCCACCGCCCTCCGGGTCGGGTCAGCGGCGGGTGCCGCGGGTGGGCAGGTTGTCGAACCGGGGCCGGTCGCCGTCGCGGAGGCGTTGCCAGGCCCGCCGGTAGAGGTCGGCGGCCGGTTCGAACGGCACGGTCACGCCGAGGCCGGCCGTACCGTCGGGCGCGAGGTCGAACAGGGCGACCTTCCAGCCCTCGATCGGTGCCTGCCCGCTGCCGCGCTCCAGCCACGGCCCGGGCAGGAACAGCGACCGGCCGGCCCGGGACCGACTGGCCTCGATGACCAGGTCGGTACCGGCCAGTTCGGCGCGGGCCGCCTTCAGCCGGCTCGGCTTCCAACCGGTCCACTTCGCCGTGTTGCGGTCGGTCGGGTCCGGCATGGCCAGCAGCATCAGGTACACCGCCGCCGCGTCGGCGCCCAGGCCGTGTTCCCCGGCCGCCTCCGCGACCAGGTCGGGCACCGACCGGGTCGGATCCTGCGGCCACCAGGCCCCGTCCGCCGCGCGCGCGCCGCCGTCCGGCTCCCCCGGACCGCCGAGCAGCGCCGCGAACCGCGGGTCACGGACCAGGCGCAGCGCCACCTCCATCGGGTACGGCTTGGCCGCGTCCCGCCGCAGCGCCGGAAGGTACGGGTCCGTCCCGTCGGCGTCGAGCAGGTCCGGCCGCAACGCGGGCGACGGTTGGCTGTCGTAGGTGGACAGGACGATGGCGCCGTACCGTTCCCAGCCAGGACCGGTCTCCGACGGGGTGCCCGCCACCTGTTGGAAGTCGGGCAGGGAGACGTACTGGTCGAGGTCGAGCAGCAGGTCGGGGTTGGCCAGCCGGTCCCGGATCGCGGCCAGCGCGGCCGGCAGCGCGGCCCGGCACGGGTCGCCGGCCGGCGTGTGGTGGGCGACCCAGGCTGCCAGGGCGATCGTGGAGCGCAGCACCTCACCGGTGAAGCCCGCTGCCCGGCCGTCGACCTGCCGGGCCCGGTCGCCCTTGATCTGGAAGGCCAGGTCGGTGCTCAGTTCGACCGAACGGGCCGGGTCGACCAGCGCCGGCAACGCCTTCGCGGGTCCCCAGCCGTGTCGGATCGCGCGCACCGCTTCGGCGAGCAACTGTTCGGGCACCACCACCCGGCGTCCCACGGCGGCGTTCCAGACCGCCGCGGCGGCAGCCACGTCCGGGCCGTCGGCCCACAGCCGAGCCGGGTCGTCCGGCAGCAGCGCCGAGACCACGGCCCGCCGGACCTCCGGGCTGGCCTCGTCCAGCACCCCGAAAGCCAGCTTGACCTCGCCGACCTGCTTGACCCCGAGCGCCCTGCGCAGCTCGGTCGGCACCGTGTTCGACGAGTCCACGTACGGCAGGCCGGCCAGCACCAGCTTCGCGGCAGTGGGGGTGACACCCGTCAGCTCGGCGAACTGCTCGGCCGCTTCCGGCCGCCACGGCAGCGGGCCGCGCGCGGCCCACTCGGTGAGGAAACCGCCCAGCCAGCCGGCCGGCCGTTCGTCACCCACCGGCGCCGAGGACTGCACCGTGTACGGCTCGGGAACGGCGAACACGCCGGCCGGATCGTGGTAAAGCGCCTCAGAGAAGTAGCCGGTGGGCGTGCCGCTGGAGACGAGGACGGCGATGAACGCCCCGTCGGGCAACGGCAGGATGCCCGGCCGGGGGGACCGGCGCGTGCCGTCGGGGTTGTTCAGGTCGTCGTCCAGCAGGTGCAGCCTGAACCGGTGCCACCGGGCCGGTTCGGCCGCCGTGCTCAGGTCGAGCCGGTCCAGCTCCGTGAGCAGGGCGCGCAGCGTCTCCCGGTGCTCGTCGGGGGTGACCGCCGCGACGGCCCGGTAGGCGACGGCCGCGACACCGCCGAGCAGGGACCACCAGTCCAGCGCGGACGGCAGCGACGGTCCGTCGAGGTGCAGCCGTACGGCGGGTTCGCTCCCGGTGGTGCCGGACCGCTGGGCGGCGAACGCCTGGAACTGGGTGAAGGCGCGGACCGAGCGGGTCACCCCGTAGGTTGAGCCACGCAGACCGTCCAGCGCCATGTTGAGCTGCTCGTCGGTGGGTCCGGTCGCGGTGGCCACCGGCGCCACCGCCTTCGGCGCGGACAACGACCTGGTGAGCCGCTCGGTCACCGCGTCCAGGTCGGTGCGCACCCGGGCGGCCAGCCGCAGCAGCCCGGCCACCCCGGCCAGCACCGCGTCGTGGCTGACCGTCGGCAACGTCGAGCGGACCAGCTCGACCAGCGCGTCCTTGTCGTCCGCGTCGGCGGAGGATGGTCCAGTGCTGGAGGCGCCGGCCGGTGTGCCGACCATGGACGCCGGGACGGCGACGGGAAGGCCGGTGATGGCCTGCGTGGCAGCGGTCAACCGGGGTCCGGTCGCCGCCCGGGCTGCGGCCCGCGCGGCCTCCTCGGCCAGGGCGGCGCGGCGTTCGTCGAGGGCGACCTTGAGCAGCACGGCGGCGGTGTCCCGGTCCACCCGGCGCAGTGCGGTGGAGCCGGCCGGGTCCCGGGGCAGCATGTTGCCGAGGAACTTCTGTCCCGGCAGCGGGACCGCGTCGGGGGCGTAGCCCCCACTGCCGGCGGCCGACACCACCCCGTCCGGGTCGACCAGGACGAAATCGTCGAGGACGGCCCGCGGCCGGTCGTCGCCGGGCAGCACCAGCGCCGCGACCGGTTCCTGTCCCGAGGCCACGGTGACGGTACGACCGGCCAGGTCCTCGCCGCGTACCGAGCCGTCCGGCAGGGTGACCACCCGCCAGCCGAGCAGACCGTCCACCGGAACGGCGGCCGGGGTCGCCCGGTCGGACAGGGCTGGCCGCAGCCAGCTGGCCGACTCCTGGAGGTGGCTTCCGTCGACCGGAAGGTCGGCCAGGAACCGGGGCAGGCTACGCCGGCCGTGGGAGTTGCTGACCGCGTCGTACTCGCGCCAGCCGTAGGTGTCGTCATCCTCGCCACGGCGGTAGACCCAGTGTGAGGTGCCGTCGGTGATGACCGGCAGCTCCGCCGGGACAACGGTGTCACCGGCGTGCAACACTCCGCCGCCGGTGGTCCGCCCGCCGCCGGCCAGCGGCAGGCTGATCTCGTTCCGGCGCTCCTGGCTGCCGTGGCGACGGCCGTGGATCGGCTGCGGCTCGCCGGGCGACGAGTGCCAGTAGCCGCGCAGGTCGTAGCCGAGCGCCTCGGAACGCCAGTAGACCAGCAACTGGCCGTCGACGTAGTGGTAGGCGGGCTGGCCCCACATGTCGCCGGCCGGGATACGCAGGTCGTGGCGGAGCACGATGCCCTCGGCGCCGAGCACGCGCACCGTCGTCGGCCCGCCCAGGATCACGTACGGCCAGGCTTCCTGCCGGGTCACCTCGACCTTGTGGTCTCCACCGGTCACCTCCTGCCAGGCCAGCTCCCAGTCCGGCCAGCCCAGCTCGTCGATGATCCCGCCGCGCAGGCTGCGGGCGACGTGTTCGGCGAGGTCGACGTCGAGGGCCTGCCTGAGGTCGCCGCCCTGACCGGGGTCACCGGGCCGGTCGAGGTCGTCGGACACCAGGCGCAGCGCCTCGACCGGGAGACTGCCCAACCAGTCCACCGACTTTGGCAGGTACGGCAGTCCGGTCGCGAACCGGTCGCGGATCCGGGCCCGCAGCCAGTCGGTCAGCGAAGGCCGGATACCCGGCGTCCCGGCCAGCCGGCGCAGGGCGGCCTGCTGGTTGTCGAGCTGGTCGAGGCCGCGGCGCAGGGCCCGGGTGAACCGGTCGTCGCCGGCCACGGCGAGCAGGTCCCGCTCTCCCCCAACCCTGACCCATTGCGCCAGGTCCAGGGCTTCGCGCTCCTTCGGCGGGGCCACTGGCACGTCGAGGGCGAGCAGCAGGTCAAGCAGGTCCAGGTCGCCGTCGGCGGCGAGCGTCTCGCCGCTGTCGGTCAGTTCGGCACGCAGCCGGTCGGCCATCCGCTCGACGAGCGGGTACAGCTCCGGCACCCGTCGGCGGTGGTAGCCGGATTCGGCCCGGTTCACGAAGCGGCGCAGCCAGCCGACGGAGCCGTCCTGCGGGCGGGCCGTGTCCGGCACGTCCGGTTCAAACAGTCCGGCGAGCGCACCGGTGTCGGTCAGCAGGGCCAGCCACGTGACCAGGTTGTCCCGGTCGGCGGGCATCAGGTCGAGCAGGCTGCCGCGGATCGCCGGGTCGCGGCCGGCCAGCGCCGTCACCGCCGGCAGGTGCGCCTTCCACCAGCCGGCCGGCGCCTCGGCGGCCACCGGCAGCCGGAGCAGCTCGGCCAGGTAGGCCGCCTCACGGTCGGCGACGGCGGCGCTGGCCTTGCCAGCGGCCTTGGTGGCGGCCCGGACCAGCCGGTTCACCGCGGTGGCCGACTGCGCGGACGGAACCACGCCGGCAGCCGCGGCCCGCAGCGCCAGCCGGCAGAACCGGTCCAGCGCCTCGTCGGCCGGCAACTGGGCGGACAGCTCTTTCGCGTAGCCGGCCAACGCGGTCGCCGACACCACCTTGGCCGACGCGAACTCCAGGTAGACCTCGTCCAGCCGGTTCAGGTCGACCGGCAGGCCGTGCTGCGCCTCCGCCTTGCGCGCCTTGTTGAACAGCTGCGTCGCGTAGGTGTCCTGCCCGGCGGCCAGGAACACCCGCGCCGCCTGCTCGAAGAACGTCGGCAGGAAGTGCGGCAGCGTACGGGCGAACCGGTCGGCGACGGTCTGGTGCCCGTCCAGGGCGGCCTTCGGCCGCGACCGTACCTGCTTGGCCAGCTTCTGCAACTCCGGCACCACCGCCAACGCGTGCCGGCCGTCCGCCGCGTGGTGCACCAGCACCCACTCCGGGAAGGCCAACGGGCGGCGCGGGGCGAGCCCGACGACGGCCGGCTCGGCACCCGGTGCCAGGCCGAGGAACCCGACGGCGATGTCCTCCCCCTCGCCGAGGGCGGCGTCGACCAGGCGGACCACCGGCCGGTCGTCGAGGGCCGGGTGCCGGTAGGTGCGGGCGGTGAGGGGCACCGCCCGGTCGCCGGCCCCGGCGGTGTCTATCGGCAGCACCGCGCCGGCGGTGAGCAGGCTCTCGGCCGAGTCCTCGCCCGACATGGTCGTCATCCCGGTCACGCCTTCTTCCCCGTTCCGGTCACGGCGCCGGACAGGGCCGTCGCCATCCGCATTCCTTCCGACCAGGCCACCGGCCCGACCTCGGTCAACCGCAGCGTCGGTCCGTCCACGACGGACCAGGAGAGGTTGCCCAGAGTCGCCTCGGAGTCCCAGTAGTCCTCGTCGAACCACATGGCAGCCTCGACCGTGCGTCCGGCCTCCCAGACCCGGCACTTGACCTGCGAGCCGGAGACCCGGAAGCCGAGCGTGGCGGCCCGGGCGGCCAGCCGGTTGGGAACCCTGGTGCCGCGGAAGTCGGTGATCGTGGTGTCCCGGTCCTTCAGGTCGGCGGGCTTGCCCCAGGTGCCCCGGTGCAGTTGCTCGACCCGCTGGGTGACGTCCAGATCGTCGGCGAACTCTCGCAGGTCTGCCAGGTCGGGCAGGCGCACCGGGTGGGGCAGCGTGGCGCTGGCCGGCGAGAGCCGGACGGTCTCCCCGTCGAGGTTGACCACGCGCAGGTCACCGGTGTCGGTGACGTCCCGCAGGAAGCCCGGCTCGGCCGGGTCGTCCCCGAGCACCACGAGGTCACGCAGCGCGTCCCGCCAGGCCGGGTCCGGCCAGACCCGGGCCAGCAGCCCGGTCGGCACCGGCAGCGAGGACACCACCCAGGTGTCGACCCGGGTAAGGCATTCCGCGGTGTGCCGGTCCAGCCACTGGGCGAGCTGGCGCAACCGGTCCACCTCGGGGGTGTCCCGCAGCACCTTCGGCAGAGTCTTCAGTGGACGGCCAGCGGCTCGCGGGCCTGTGGCCCGCGCCGTCACTTTTCCGTCCAGGAGAGAGATCTCGTACGAGTCTCCCACCGGTAGCCAGCCCATCAGGAATACCCTCCGCAGTGGCAAATTAGCCAGATTTCGTGAGGAATCGGCCACGATTGACAACGCAGGGCACGCTAACAGTAGTGACCGACACGACATCGGCCCGGCGGCGGGATACTGGGGGCCAGGGCCGGGCGGGACGAGCAAGACGGACCTGCGGGACTCGCAGGTCCGTCCAGTCCGGGGGCACTGTGAAGGGTCAGGCGTGGCCCGAATAAAAGGCGAAACGGTGACTTAGGTCACAGTAGAGCGTCAGCGGCTGGGTGGCCGGGGTCCTGCCGCCGAGGCCGGCGGCGGTTGATCGAAGCGGGCCGAATTGTCAGCCGAGGCCAGCCCAGTCCAGCAGCTTCGGTTTGCGGCGTGCCGCTCCTCAACGCGGCGATCCGGGAGGACCTGCTCACCGACAACGGTGGCCATCCCTGTCCATGCAACACGCCCATCGCGGGCAAGTCGTACACCGTTCCTGTGGACGCAACCCCGCCCGGTCGCGTCCCGCGGCGTGGGCAGGCGGGCCGCCACATCGGCGAGGATGCGTTCGTGCTCCAGGAGCAAGTTGGTTGTTCCGGATTGGCAGGTATGGGGCGCTTCGGTGCGGTCTTGCCGGAGGGTGTGCGACAAAGCCTGCTCACCGCGTCGGGCTAGAAGCTGATCACGAACGGTGGCGGGAACCCGGCGGCGGGGGGGGTCGGCGTGTGCGCGGCGGGCGCTGCTGGCCCAGCCGCCCAGCACGCCTCCCGCTACGGAACAGCCTACGAGCAGGCAAAACAGGAACTTCAAAAAAATCTTGAAGGCCTTTGTCGAATCCGGGTCACCGCGTTCGAGGCCTAGGTAGAGACCTCGAATGAAGGAGACAGGACATGAACCCGCACTGCACCCCCGCCGTCCGGACCACCAGGTCGCTGCTCGGCTATGGCGTCGTCGCGGGCCCGCTCTTCGTCGTGGTGGCCCTGGCCCAAGCGCTGACCCGGGACGGCTTCGACCTGAGCAAGCACGCGTGGAGCCTGCTCGCCAATGGTGAACTCGGCTGGATACAGATCACCAACTTCATCCTCACCGGCCTGATGACTCTTGCTGCGGCGGTCGGCCTGCGTCGGGCGCTGATGTCCGGACGGGGCCGCACCTGGGCCCCGCTGCTGATCGCCATCTACGGTCTGAGCGTGATCGGGGCCGGCTTCTTCCGCGCCGACCCGGCGCAGGGTTTCCCCGTTGGCACGCCGGAGACCACGACGATCAGCTGGCACGGCATGCTGCACTTCATGGTGGGCGGAGTCGGCTTCCTGTGCCTCATCGCGGCCTGCTTCGTGCTGGCCAGCCGCTTCGCCGGCGACGGGCGACACGGGCTGGCCTGGTTCTCCCGCATCACCGGGGTGGTCTTCCTCGCCGGGTTCGCCGGCATCGCCAGTGGCTCGCATGGCCCCACCACGCTGGCCTTCGTCGCAGCGGTTCTGACCACCTGGGCCTGGATGACCACGGTTTCCGTCCACCTCTACCGCACCGCTGCCTGATACCACCAGTAAACCCAGATACCACCAGCAACAAGGAGAGGACTCGATCATGCGCTACATGGTTCTGCTCAAGGGAAACCAGCCCGCGACCCCGCCGCCGGCGGAACTGATGGACGCCATCATGAAGCTCGGCGCGGAAGCCTCCGCGGCCGGTGTGCTGCTGGACACCGCAGGCCTGGCCCCGAGTGTCGCCGGCGCCCAGGTGCGCCTCTACGGCGGCAAGCTGAGCGTCACCGACGGCCCGTTCGCCGAGGCGAAGGAGACCATCAGCTATGCCCTGTACGAGGTTCGGTCCAGAGAGGAGGCAGTGGAATGGACCTCCCGGTTCGTGAAGCTCCACCGCGACCTGTGGGAGGGCTGGGAAGGCGAGGCCGATGTGCTGAAGGTGTTCGGCCCTGAGGACTTCGGAAGCCCCGCCTGAGGTACGCCCAACGTTCCAGTTGAGTGCGAGGATCGGTAGCTATGACAGCTACCGATCCTCGTCGCGTCGTGGAGGCGGTCTGGCGCATCGAATCCGCCCGGATCATCGCCGGCCTGGCTCGCATCGTCCACGACGTCGGCCTGGCCGAGGAGTTGGCTCAGGACACGTTCGTCATCGCGCTCGAGCAGTGGCCGGTCACCGGCGTTCCGGACCACCCGGGCTCCTGGCTCATGGCGACGGCGAAGCATCGGGCTGTCGACGTGTTACGCCGGCAAAGACGGTACGGGCAGAAGCTTGCCGAAATCGGAAGGGCGACGCCGGACGCGGAGGACCCCGACATTGCCGCGGAGCTCGACGACTACGTCGGCGATGACCTGTTACGGCTCATCTTCACCACCTGCCATCCGGTGCTGTCGGCCGAATCCCGGGCCGCGCTCACCCTCCGGCTGCTCGGCGGGCTCACCACCGACGAGATCGCCCGGGCCTACCTGGTCCCGGAACCCACCGTCGGCCAACGTATCACCAGGGCCAAGCGGACGCTCGCCGACAAGGAGGTGGCGATCGAACTGCCACCACCCGCGGAGGCCGCCGATCGGCTGGCCTCGGTGCTCGAGGTCATCTACCTGATTTTCAACGAGGGTTACGCGGCGACGGCCGGTGACGACTGGATGCGGCCCTCGCTCTGCGAGGAGGCGTTACGACTGGGCCGGATCCTGGCCACGCTGGCGCCGCAGGAGCCGGAGGTGCACGGCCTGGTGGCCCTGATGGAACTCCAGGCGTCGCGCACGCCGGCCCGTACCGGCCCGGACGGGGCCCCGATTCTGTTGCAGGAGCAGAACCGGCGGCGCTGGGATCGGCTACTGATCCGGCGGGGACTGGAGGCGCTCGCCCGCGCCGAAGGCACCTTCGGGCCGTATGTGCTGCAGGCCTCCATTGCGGCCTGCCACGCCCGCGCGACCCGCCCGGAGGAGACCGACTGGAAGCGGATCGCGGCGCTCTACGAGGTGCTGGCCCACGTCTCGCCGTCGCCGGTAGTGGATCTCAACCGGGCGGTGGCGGTCGGCAACGCCTACGGCCCCGCGCGGGGGCTGGAGATCGTCGACCGCTTGGTGTTGCCGAGCTATGCGCTGGTCCCGGCGGTCCGCGGCGACCTGCTAGCCAAACTAGGCCGCACCGCCGAGGCCCGCAACGAGTTCGAACGTGCTGCGGTAATGACCCGCAACGCCCGCCAGCGCAGCCTTTTTGAAGCCCGGGCTGCGGCGCTGGAGTGCGGGGCGCAGCGATCTGAGCTTGAGATTAACCCTTGATCTGCTGCTCAACCTTCCGCGTCGTATCCACTATGGACTTCCTGCCGGCTGGATATGGGGTTCGCGGGGGCCGGGTGCCACCCACGGGACGGCCGGGATCAGGGATGGTCATTTTCGGCCTACTGGCCGGAGTGCACAGATGTCGGCGCAGTATCGAATCCCGGCGGGCCCGACCGGGGTGATCGACCGCCCAGCAGGGATCGTCTTCTCCCGGGGGAGAAGCCGTCCTACCATCGACGCCACGTGAAACATCCGCGACCGTCGTGCAGCACCTGCCGACGTTGTTGCCCGGGATGGTGTTGCCGTGCGGTCGGCGGTCATTGCTGCCGGCGTAGCCGCAGGTAGAGTCGACGTTGTTCGGGCTCGAAATGTTCGATCGCGTACCGCAGCATCACGCGGGGCGTCGTGGCGGCGTGCCGGTCCAGGAACGCGGCCAGCCCGGGCCGGTCGTGTTTGCCGGTCTCCTGGATCATCCTCGCCGACGACCTTGGGGATGAGATCGTGCGGGTCGTGGACAAGGATCTCCGCGATCCGGTAGGTGTCGTCAAGATCGCCGGGGCGGATGAACGGCATCGTGGCGTAGATCGCGATCCGGCGTTCCCACCATCGCTCGGAGCGGGCCAGGTCATAGAGCACGTCACGGGGAAACACGACGCCGGGGACGCCCCATTGAAGACGTCATCGTCGCCGGGTCGGAACTGCCGCCGGGCCGCCTCCTGGTCGACTTGCGAGCCGTAGGCTGCAAGCCGGTCCAGGAAGCACGCCGCGGTCAGGCCGTCGGTCACGCGGGACGGACCGGCTGCACGATCTCGGTACTCCACTCGGTCGGGCTGGGCCAGGCGGACGGGTCCAGCGGTTCGGTCGGGTCGATCCACGTGTAGACCTCCCATGCCGGACCGGCCGGCGTGCGTCGATGCTCGCCGAGCCACGCTTCCAGCCGCGCGTACGCCTCGGCGAGTCGGTCGTGCGCACCGAGGTGCCACGTGCTGACGGCGGTGCCGCCGGGCAGCTCGGTGACGGCGATGCGATCCGTGCCGTCGGCATCGTCACCGACCGGAATGCCGGTCTCCAGGTCGGTCTCGTCGTCGCCGAACGTGTGGTAGCGGACGAACGGCGCGCCGGCCGGTGCGACGCCGGAAGCGCGGAGGTGGCTGATCAGCGACGCGAGCTGCTCGCCCTGGGTCTCGGTCAGCCGAGCCACCGGCACGGTGGCGCGGATGCTCAAGGAACGTTTCGGGTCACGCCGGTGCTCGACAACGTCGGCGGGCTGTTCGGTGGTCATTGGTTCTTCCTCTCCTGGGACGTTCACCGGTCAGGCGGTGGTGCCCGATGGCGTGGTCGAGGTGGCGGCGAGTGCGGCGAGATGCGCCTTGACGACCGCCCGGGCGCGTCGCGGGCTCTCGCCGTGCAGCACCGTGTGCAGGATGAGCCCGTCGACGAGCGCGTACAGCCGTCGCGCTTCCAAGGGACGGTCGACGTCCGGTCCGGCGATCCGTGCGACGAGATTGGTAAAGGCCTGGCGGAGCAGGCGGTGCATCTCGACGCTGAGGAGCCGCAGCGCCGGATCCACCAGCGACTGCGCGGAGAACGCGAGCCACACCTGACACTCAGCCAGTCGGTCGGCATCCAGCGGCAACATCTCGGCGATCGAGCGCTCCACGACCCGGAGCTGGTCACCGGTCACGTCGATCGCCTCGATCCGGGTTTGGATCCGTTCCGCGACGAGCCGCATGGCGAAGACCGTCAACTCCGTCTGCGACGGGAACGAGTGGCGCAATGATCCGGCTGACAGACCGGCCTCCTGCGCGACGTTGCGGACCGATGCGTGCGCCAGGCCGGCGCGTCGGACGACCCGCCAGACTGCCTCGGCCAGCTCGGCACGGCGGGCCTCACTGTCGACGATCTTCGGCATGGCTCTTTCTAACACAGTCGTGTTAACTTGCCAACATGACACAGTCGTACCAAAACGAGCTCGGCCAGATCGGTGTCAGCGCGGCCGTGGAGGTCGTGGTGCTCGCGGCAATCGTCTGGCTGCTCACCCGGCGCGCCGCCGTCGACGTGGCCGCCCGCGCGCCCACGGCACCGGCCGCGCGCCGCGAGCTCCTCGGGCTGATGGCGTACGGGCTGCTGGCCCAACTGCTCGGCGCGGCACTCGGCCACGCGCTGGGGTGGCACCCCATCAGCTTTCACCTCGCCGGCACGCTCATCGGCGGCGAGGAGCATCTCGGCCCGGCCGAAGTGCTCGGCTGGGCCGCGTACAACGCCACCGCCTACGCCGCACTGCCGTACCTGTGGTTCCGTCGTCGATACGACACGACCGCACTGTGTCTGCGAAGCGCGAACCGCCGCCGCGACCTGACCGTCATCGGTGTCGTCCTGGCAATCGAGTCGGTCACCCAACTGCTCGCCCTCAGCTCGGCCGTCCTCACGCTGACGGCGCGACAGACAGCGTCGGGCGTGCCGTTGACCTTCGTCCTCTACCTGCTGGGCACCGGCCTTCCGACACTCGTCTTCGTGCAGGCGCTGGTCGTGCCCAGACTCGCCCGGCTCACCGGACGGGTCGGCGCGGTGACGCTCGGCGGCCTCACCTACGCCGCCCTGCACCTCGGTGACGCGTGGACCAGCTACGCGTCCGCCAAGGACACCGCCGCCTCGATCGGCCTGGTGCTGCTCGTGTACACACTGCCCGGGATGTTCAAGGCGTTCCTCACCGTGCAGACCGGCAACGCCTGGGTGCACCTGTGGGCCTATCACGCCATCGCGCCGCACACTCTGATCGACACCCCACTCATCGTGCGCGTCTTCCGACTGTGACGGCTGCCGCTCGCCGAGGGCGAGACCTCCCGTACCGCGTGTGCCCGCGCCCTGCTGCGAACGGGGGTGGACGACAAGTCCGGCGAGAGCCTGTCCCCTGCCGCTGTCCTGGGACGTCTGGGCACATCTGACCCTCCACCGGCGGCCGATCCGGGAGCCGGCACGATGCCCGCCGCCGCTACTCCTCGCCGGTCTCCTCCCACGCGGCCGCGACCAGGGCCGGTAGAACGTGTGCCGCGGTGCCGCGCAGGTTGATGGCGCAGACCTGGTCGAGTGGGGTCGGCTGCGGATTGACCTGGATCACGGCAGCGCCTGAGCGTGCCGCGACCCGGGGGATCTCGGCGGCCGGGTGGACGACACCGGAGGTGCCGACCGTCAGCAGCACGTCGCAGGCAACGGCCGCTTCGACCGCCGCGGTCAACGCCGCCTCGGGCAGTGGCTCACCGAACCACACCACTCCCGGGCGGACGAGCGCTGCGCAGGACGCGCACCGCGGCGGCGGAATCCGGCGACCTTCGTGCGGCTGCGCGGGCTCGCCGTCCGATGTGCCCTCGAAGGTCGCCGGGTGGGCCGCCGCCGCGACGCAGCGGGGTGCGAACAGGCTGCCGTGCAGATGGATCGGTGCCCGGGTTCCGGCCCGTTCGTGCAGGTCATCGACATTCTGGGTGATGACGGTGCTGCCGAGGACCCGGGTCTGGATGGTGGCGATCGCCAGATGACCGGGGTTGGGTTCGGCTCGGGACACCCGCGCGCGCCGCCACTCGCACCAGCCCCAGACCAGGTCTGGATCGGCGTGGAACGCCTCGGCGGTAGCGAGCCGCTGAGCGTCGAAGCGCGCCCACAGGCCGGTGAGGCCGTCACGAAAGGTGGGCACACCGCTCTCGGCGGAGATGCCGGCGCCGGTGAGGACGACGACACGGCGGGCGCTGCCGAGGAGTTGGGCAGCTCGACGGAGCAGGACACCTTCCATGTGTGGAGATCCTGCCACCACGCCAGGACGACCGGCGTGCAACCGCCTCGCGGCAGACCGGGCCGGTTCGGGCACCAGGACCCCGACCCGGACACCCGGCTGCGGAGTGCGCCAGAGCCGGCGCGCCGCGCCGCCCTCACGTTGGTCGCGCGGGCACTCGCCGATCGCTGCCCGGCTGACCCTTCGAGAGTGCCGGCCGGGTCGACGGTGTCGATCAGTTGTCCGGATCCGCCGCTGTTGAATCGCTGAGCTGTAACCGCTCGCGTAGCCGCCGCGCTTCGCGGCCGCGGTACGCCCGCAGGACGCCTTCCAGGGTGTCGCGTACGTGCGGATCGGGATGATCGGCCAGGTATGCCAACTCCTCTGCACCGCCGCGCCGGCCGCGGCCCAGCTCGCAGAGCACATCGATGATCTCGTCGGCGCTGCTTGCCGCCCGCAACCGCATCATCAGCTCAGCCTTCGGCTTCGGTGGCTCGTCGTAGGGGAACCGGCGCCGCAGCTTGTCCACCTTGTACCCTCCGCGCGGCAGGCAGGATGGGCACGGGCAGGGGCGCCGACCGTGAGCTGCCGGCAGGTACCGCCAACCGACTCCTTGCGGGACGTCACGGATCCGTCGTATCTCGGCGCTCGTGATCGCGCGAGGCACGAACACCTCGTAGCCGCGCGGATCGTCGAGTTCGCGCAGCGCCGCGACCGCCTGGGCGGCGGTAGCCTCGCGCGGTGGGGTGCCGTAGTGCCCGACGGTCACCGGCTCGTCGTCGGGCAGCCGCAGATGCACCCCTACCAGCACCCCCGAGTGCCACCGCCGCAGCTCACGAACCCACTGGTAGGTGAGCGTGTACGACGGCAGCACCGACATGCAGTACACGCCCCGTCCGCCGGCCCGCCCGTGGCTGCGTGCGGCGATTCCCGAGCGCTCGATGCGTCGAGCCGACCGCCTCACGGTGATGTGCACGAACTCCGCCATTGCCGGGGATGGTAGCCGGCCGGCGGGTGGCGACGGTCACGAGTTTTCGGGCGTCCTACGCGATCGGGGCGACCGACAACGTACTCGTCCCGGGTGAGGATCCGCACCGCCCGCGCCCGTTCGGCGGTATGCGGTGGGGAAGATCAGGGGCTCGTGAGGATGACGAGCTGCTGGGTGGCTCGGGTCATCGCGACATAGCGGTCGACCGCTCCTTCGATGCCCTCGCCGAACGCCTCCGGGTCGATGAGGACCACCAGGTCGAACTCAAGCCCCTTCGACAGCTCCGGGGTCAGCGACCGGACGCGGGACGTCGCCCGGAACGTGGGATCGCCGATGACGCAGGCGATCCCCTCGGCGTGCGCGGCGAGCCAGGTGGCGAGGACCGAGTCCAGATCCGCAGCGGATCCGTGTACGACGGGGACGCCGCTGCTGCGGACGGAGGTCGGCACGTTGGCGTCCGGGAGCGCGGCCCGGATGACCGGCTCGGCTTGCGCCATGACCTCTTCCGGCGTCCGGTAGTTGATGGTCAGGGAGGCCACGTTGATCCGGTCGAGCCCGATCCGCTCGAGCCGTTCCTGCCAGGACTCGGTGAATCCGTGCCGGGCCTGGGCGCGGTCCCCGACGATGGTGAAGCTGCGCGACGGGCAGCGCAGCAGCAGCATCTGCCACTCGGCGTCGGTCAGTTCCTGGGCCTCGTCGACGACGATGTGCGCGAACGGGCCGGCGAGCGGGTCCCGATCAGCGCCGGGCAGTCCGGTCCCGTCGACCAGGGCGTCCCGCAGGTCCTGCTGGTGCAGCATCGTCATCAGGCCTTCGCCGTCGTCGTACGCGGCGGATGCGATCAGGTCGTCGACGACCCTGGCCATGTGCTCGCGCTGGACGGCGACGGCGGCGTCGCGCCGATGCCGGCGTCGGGACGCCTCCGGGTCGCCGAGCCGCTGCCGCGCCGCGTCCAGGAGCGGCAGGTCGGACACCGTCCACGCCCGCGCGTCTCCGCGTTGCAGCTTCCGTACGTCGTCGGGGCCGAGCCAGGGAGCGCACTTGCGCAGGTAGGCGGGGACCGACCACAGGTCCGCGACGAGGTCGGCCGGGTCGAGCAGCGGCCAGGCGCGGTGGAAGGTCGTGAGCAACTCCCTGTTGCGTAGCAGCGACCTGCGGACCACGTCATCCGGCTCGTCGCCGTCGTACTTGTCCAGCAGGACGGTGAGCAACTCCGCCCAGATCTCGTCACGTGCCTCGTTGTGCGGGGTACCGGGCCCCGGCGCCTCGAACGCCTCGGCCCAGTCGTCGGCGCTCAGCCAGATGTCGCACTCGTCGGTCGTGACCGTCATCCCCTTGGCCGGCGGCTCCTCGTAGAAACTGACGGCCGCCTCGATCGCCTTCACCAGGTCCGCGGACGACTTCAGCCGGGCCACGTCCGGGTCGGTCTCGACGGTTGCCGCGGCACCCTCGGGGACGAGGTCCCGCAGGGTGCAGGTCTGCACGTCCTCCTCACCGAGGCTGGGAAGGACGTCGGCGACGTAGGCCAGGTAGGGCTCGTGCGGACCGACGAACAGCACGCCGCCCCGGCGGTGACCGAGGCGAGGGTCGGCGTAGAGGAGGTAGGCGGTGCGGTGCAGGGCGACGACGGTCTTCCCCGTGCCCGGACCACCGTCGACGACGAGCGCGCCGCTCGACCCCGCGCGGATGATGGCGTCCTGGTCGGCCTGGATGGTGCCGAGCACGTCGCGCATCCGGGACGACCGGGTGCCGCCCAGGCTCGCGATGAAGGCGGACTGGTCGTCGAGCGCGGCGTGCCCGTCAAGCCCGTCCGAGGTGAACACCTCGTCCCAGTAGTCGCTGATCCGGCCACGGGTCCAGCGATACCTGCGCCGGCTTGCCAGACCCATCGGGTTGGCATGGGTCGCCCCGAAGAACGGCTCCGCCGCCGGGGAACGCCAGTCGAGCAGCAGCCGGCGACCCGCGCCGTCCGTGAGGCCGAATCGTCCGACGTACACGGGCTCGGAGTTGTCCGCGCCGACCATGCGGCCGAGGCACAGGTCCAGACCGAAGCGACGCAGGGCGCGTAGGCGAGCGGTCAGCCGGTAGATCTCCTCGTCCCGGTCCATCGCCCGCCGGCCCATCCCGCCGGGCGCCTTGCGCGCGGCATCGAGGCGGCCGGACAGGTCCGCGATCGACTGCTCGAGGCTCTCCGCGATGGCCGCGAAATGCTGCTCGTCGGCGGCGATCAGCTTCGGGTCGGCCTTGGCGGAGAGGTTGTCGGGAAGGTCAAACGCGCTGGTGGTCAGCGGGTTCACGTCATAGCTCCGATCTGAGGCCGCTTGCAACGATTGCGCGGCAGGGCGTCTGAAGCGGCGTGCCGAACCTGGGGGCCGTGACGAGCAACGCTCCGCCGGACGCGGATCCCGTGGCCGTTGTCGGTCCAGGTCGCCAGAGTTCGCAGGTTTCCGCGCGCGGCCCATACATCGACAACAACACACGCATTCCGCGAATCTCCCATTTCCGTAAGTTCTGGCCTCGGCCGGCAATTCTGCGGCACGACCCGGGTCTTGCCACAAGCCCCGGGGTGCGATATACGTTGGGAGTGGCAGGGAGTGGATATTTCCTTCCTGGATCCCCCTGTGGACGGACACGCCCTTCGTGAAGCGACGGCGCGCCGCGTTGTGGCCTGGTCAACAGACTGATGCAGGCGCGGTTGTCGATGTGTAGGCGGTGGCCGCCGGCGGCGTGTTCGACCGACACCAGCACGACAAAACCCGGGTCGGTGCAGCCCATGCCGCCCGACAGTCACGTACTCGACGGCGCGGAATCCAGGTGCTGCTGGGGCGTGGCGGCGGATAGCTTACGCAAATGAGCGCAATCCCGATCACCGGACCGCACCTACAGTTCCACACCGATCCGGGTGAGTTTCTTGCCGCGGCCGGCGACTACCTGGCCGCCGACCCGGTGGTCAGCACGGTCGTGACCACCGTTGCGCACCGACTGTTGTCGCAGCGCGCCGCCGGGATCGCTCAGCCCGACCGCAATTGGTGGCTGGTGGTCAGGGACGAGTCCGGCGCCGTGGTCGGTGCCGGGATGCGGACGGCGCCGTTCGCACCCTATCCGCCGTTCCTGTTGCCGATGCCCGACGAGGCGGCCGTGGCCCTGGCCCACACGTTGCACGAGCGCGGGGAGCAGGTGCTCGCGGTCAACGGTGCCCTTCCTGCCGCTGAGCTGTGCGCCGCCGAGCTGGCCCGACTCGGCGGTGGCCGAGTCCAGGTCAATCTGCACACGCGGCTGCACGAGCTCGGTGAGCTGGTGTGGCCGGCGCGAGTGCCCGGCGGCTTGGAGGTGGCGACCGAGGACGAACTGGAACTGGTCACGGAGTGGTTTGGCGCGTTCATGGGCGACGCCGACGAACAGGCCGGCCGCCGGCGCGGTGCCAGTGCTGACGAAACACCCGACCGTGCGGAGATGCTGCGCCGGCTACAAGGCGGACAGTTCTGGTTCTGGGTCGACGAGACTGGGCAGCGGGTGCACCTCACCGGCGCCAACCCACCGTCGTTCGGGGTCGCGCGCGTGGGCCCGGTGTACACGCCGCCGGCCCAGCGCGGGCGCGGTTGGGCCAGCAACGCGGTCGCTGAGGTTTCCCGGCGGATCCAGGCCGAAGGTGCCCGGGTGTGCCTGTTCACCGACCAGGCGAACCCGACCTCCAACAGGATCTACGCCACCCTCGGCTACCGGCCTGTGGTCGACATGGCCAACCTGGTCATCATTCGCTGACGTCGAACGCATCGCGGTGTGCACCAGCATCCGGTACGCCCCCTCCACGCCGCGCGACGCGGGGTCACCGTCCGCCGCATGATCGTCTAATCTGCGCGCGTCGCCTCTCGCCGCTTTCCTGGACGGTCACCATGCAATGCCAGACCTGTGGGGACGCCACGTCCCCGGCTTTCAACGAGTGTCAGCGCTGCGGCACGCCGCTCGGTCAGCCGGCAGTCACGCCAGGCGTGCCCACGTACCCCGTCTGGAGCCTGGGCACGGCCGCCGCGACAGCGGTCGGCGCGGCCAGCCTGCTCTACCTGCCGAGCGGGCTGTTCCCCGTGCTCGGCGTCCGGATGGCCCGCACGGCCGCCGAGCGGAGTGACCGCGACCTGCTGCTGGGCGCGGCGGTCGCCGAGGGGCTACTCACCCTGGTCTACCTGCTGGCGATCCTGACCGCCGCGGTGCTGGTGATCATCTGGACGTGGCGGGTGCGGACGAACCTGGCGGCATTCCCGGGAGCCCTGCCGACGCTGAGCCCGGCCTGGGCCATCGCCGGTTGGCTGGTCCCGTTCGCCAACGTCGTCGTGCCGGCCCGGGTGGTGGCCAACGTGGCCCGGGACAGCCTCTGGCGGCGGAACACGCCCGTGCTGGTCGGGGTCTGGTGGACGGCCTGGTTGGTGTTCGTCGTCGGGGACCGGGCCCTCGGTCTCCGCGACGAGCAGCGGTACGGCCGGCTGACCGAGTGGCCCCGCAGCGAGACGGAGTTCGCCACGTACGTCCGCTACTACCAGGAGGCGCTCGGCCCTCGGGTGATCCCCACGGTCGCCTGTCTGGTCGCTGGCGCGTCCTTCATCGTGCTGATCCGCCGGATCTCCGTCGCCCAGCAGGACCGGATCGCGAAAGCAGCTCCGCGCTGGCCCGGGTACCCCGGCGGGGTCGTGCCGGGCGCGCCCTACCCGCTGCCCCCGGGTGCGTCGGCGAACCCGGCGGGATCGATGTCCGGCATGCCGGCCGTGCCGGGTCCGGCCTCAGCGTCACCGCCGGCCCCGCCAGCGGCGGGTGACACGATCGGGGCGTGACGGGACTGGTCCAGCCGGCGGTCGCTGCCATCGCAGCATCTGGCGTCGCCGGCGCACCGGCCGCGCGGGAGTTGCTCGCCGGATCGAACCACCCCGCTGGCCAGTCAGTGGGTGCACGGCACGGACGCGACGCTCCCCGACCCCGGCAACGCCACCCGCCGGGGCCGCCGTTACGCGTCGAGGAACTCGTCGATCATCGGGGCCAACCATTCCGCGCGCTGCGGCAGCATGGTGTGGGTGGTGCCGGGCAGGACCGCCAGCCGGCAGGCCGGCAGGCCCGTCAGGTCACCGACCAGCCCGCCGCCGAGCAGCCGGAACATCTCCACCGCGTGCTCGGGCCGG
Organism: Micromonospora sp. NPDC047465; assembly: GCF_040643125.1. Classification (NCBI taxonomy): domain Bacteria; kingdom Bacillati; phylum Actinomycetota; class Actinomycetes; order Micromonosporales; family Micromonosporaceae; genus Micromonospora; species Micromonospora sp. NPDC047465. Next base: position 42,812 of record NZ_JBEYTP010000030.1, on the reverse strand, counting down.
ACGATGTCCGAGTCAGCCAGGACCAGCAGCGTCGGCGCGGCCAGCGCCCGGATCGCCGAGGGCGACCACCGGGGCGGGTCCGCGTCCAGTTGCTTGATCTTGCGTACGAGGGTGGGCCAGGCCGCCGGGTCGGGGGCGGTGCCCACGTACTCGTCGTGGAACTCCGAGCCGTGCAGGTGCTCCGGTTCGAGATGCTGGATGCCGTCCAGCAGCCCCGGATGCAGGCCGGTGGCGTCGAAGCTCACCGAGGCCAGCACCAGACGGCCGACGCGGTGCGCGTGATCGGTGCCCAGCCGCAGCGCCACCGCCGCGCCCAGGCTCCACCCGAACACGTCCGCCACGGCGACGTCGAGATGGTCGAGCAGGGCGACGACGTCGACCGCGAAACCGTCGACCGACAGCGGGCCATCGCTGTCCGCCGTGCGTGCGTGGGCCCGCAACTCGACCGCGACCACGCGCCGGGTCTTCGCCAGCAGCGGCAGGATCGCGCCGAACGAGGTGCCGATGCCGGACAGGGCGCCGTGCAGCAGCACGAGCGGGCGGCCGGGCCCGTCGCCGTGCGACTCGTAGTACATGGACAGACCGTTCACGGGTGCGTACGCCATGGCGTCACCCTGGGCCGCGCCGCTTACGACCCGCTTACCGCGTAGGGTGGCCGGCATGCGTTTCGGCGTCCTCGGGCCGCTCGCCGTTGCCACGGACGCTGGCGCGCCGGTCACGGTGCCGGGCGCCAAGGTGCGGGCGCTGCTGGCCGACCTGCTCGCGCACCGCAACCAGGTGGTCTCCGCCGGCCGGCTCGTCGACGACCTCTGGGGTGACGCCCCGCCCGCCAACGCGGCGGGTGCTCTCCAGGTGCGCGTGTCGCAGCTACGCAAGGCCCTCGACGACGCCGAACCCGGTGCCCGGGACCTGGTCGAGTCCCGCGCGCCCGGGTACGTGCTGCGAACCGACGCGGTGGACGCCGACCGGTTCGTCGCGCTGGCCGCCGAGGACGACGTGGAGAGCCTCACCGAGGCGCTGGGATTGTGGCGGGGCGAGCCGTACGCGGACGTGGCGGACGAGGAGTGGGTGCGCGCCGAGGTCACCCGGCTCGCCGAAGCCCGGCTGGTGGTGCACGAGAAGCTGGCGGCGGCGCGGTTGACCCGGGGCGAGCACGCGCTGGTCGCCGCCGACCTGGCCGAGCTGGTCACCCGCCACCCGCTGCGGGAGGGGCTGCGGGCGCTGCACATGCGGGCCCTGTACGCGTCAGGCCGGCAGTCCGAGGCCCTGGACAGCTACGCCGACCTGCGCCGCCGGCTCGCCGACGAGCTGGGCCTGGACCCCGGCCCGGACCTGGCCGCGCTGCACCGGCGGATCCTGGAGCAGGACATCGCGTTGCGTCCGCCGCCGGCCGCCGCGCGGATCCGCAACAGCATGCCGGCCCGGCTGGACGAGCTGGTCGGCCGCGCCGAGACGCTCGCCGAGCTGCGTGCCCTCGTGCCGGGACAGCGGCTGGTCACGCTGGTCGGTCCCGGTGGGGTCGGCAAGACCCGGCTGGCCACCGAGGTCGCCCGTGAGCAGGCGTACCCCGACGGGGTGCACCTGGTCGACCTGACCGCGTTGCGCCCCGGTGAGACCGGCGTGGCCGACCTGGTGCTGGCCGCGCTCGACGTCCACGAGATCGCGGGAAGCCGCGTCACCGCCGAGGACCATCTGGTGGCGGCGCTGCGGCATCGGCGGACCCTGCTGATGCTGGACAACTGCGAGCACGTGGTCGAGCCGGCCGCCGCGCTGGTCGCCCGGCTGCTGCGGCAGGCACCGGAGGTGACGGTGCTGGCGACCAGCCGGGAACCGCTCGGCCTCGCCGGTGAGCTGCTGTGCGAGGTGCGGCCACTGCCCGTACCCGCCGAGGAGTCGGACCTCGACGCGGTCCGGCGGTCCGCGGCGGCCCGGCTGTTCGCGGCCCGGGCCGCCGCGCAGCAGCGCGGCTTCCACCTGGACGAACGGACCGCGCCGGCCGTCGCGCAGCTCTGCCGCCGCCTGGACGGCCTGCCGCTCGCGCTGGAGCTGGCCGCGAAGCGGGTACGCGCGTTCGGTCTGGCCGGTGTCGTCGAGCGGCTGGACGACCGGTTCCGGCTGCTCGGTACGACGCAGCGGGACGTCCCCGCCCGGCAGCGCACCCTGACCGCGGTGATCGGCTGGAGCTGGGACCTGCTCACCGACCACGAGCGGACGGTCCTGTCCCGGCTCGCCGTGCACGTGGACGGCTGCCCGGCGGAAGCCGCCGAGGCGGTCTGCGACGCCGACGTCGACGTCCTGTCCGGGCTGGTCGACCGGTCGTTGCTGGTGCTGGACGAGTCCGGTGTGGCGCCGCGCTACCGCCTGCTGGAGTCGGTCGCCGCGTACGCCCTCCAGCGCCTGGACCCCGCCGACCCGGTCCGGGCGCGGCACGCCGCGTACTGGACAGGGTGGGCCGAGCGCGCCGACCCGCTGCTGCGCGGCCCCGGCCAGCGCGAGTGGCTGGCCCGCCTGGACGCCGAGAGCGGCAACCTGCGTGCGGCCCTCGCCCACGGCGGCGGCCTGCGCCTGGCCAACGCCCTGACCTGGTACTGGTTCCTCCGTGGACGGCTCACCGAGGCCCACCGGGCCCTGACGCTCGACAGCGACGCCGCGGCTCGCGCCGAGGCGGCCGTGTGGCGGGTCGGGTTCGCGCTGCTGAGGGGTGAGCCGGTCCCGCCCACCGAGGTCGACGCCGCGCTCGCCGGCCACGCCGACGGCCGCGCCACCTGGTTCGTGGCTGCCGCGCTGCTGGCGAACAGCAACCGGACGCGGACCGCCGACCTGCTGGACCGGGCCGTCGCGGCCGGAGACGACCCCTGGGTCGAGGCGGCCGTGTGTCTGACCCGGGCCATGCTCGCCCACGCCGCCAGCGACGTCGCCGCGTTGGAGAGCGCCGGCACCCGTGCCGCCACGCGCTTCGCGGAGCTGGGCGACGACTGGGGCCGGCTGCAGGCGACCGACTGGCTGGGCGGGCTGGCCGAGTTGACCGGCGACCACGAGCGGGCCGCCGCCCTGCACCGCCAGGGCCTGCGCTGGGCCGAGGAGCTGGGGCTGTGGCCGCAGGTAGGGTCCAAGCTGTCCTGGCTGGCCTGGCTCGCCGTGCAGACCCGGGACCACAGCGCGGCGCGGGAACTGGCGGAGCGCGCGTACCGGCTGGCGGTCGAGCAGGACTCGCCGTCCGCGCAGGTCTTCGCCGAACTCAGCCTCGGCATCGCCGCCCGCCGCGACGGCAAGCTCGACGTCGCCACCACCCACCTGGAACGCCTGGTCGCGCAGGGCGGAGAGGACGCGCTGTTCCTGCCGATGGTGCTCTCCGAGCTGGCGTACGCCGTCGCGGAGGAGGGCGACGGCGACCGCGCGTTGGCGCTGCACGCCCGGGCGTTCGACGTGTCCGTCGCCATCGACGCGCCGCGCGACGCCTGCGGCGCGTTGGAGGGGCTCGCGTCGGCGGCCCCGACCCCGCAGGTCGGGGCGCGGATCCTCGGGGCCGCGCACGCCGCCCGGGTCGCGGCGCAGGCGCCGGTCGCCCCGGCCGAGCAGGACGAGATCGACCGTACGACCGAGCGATTGGCCGCGGCGCTCGGTGCGGACGGATTCGCCGCGGCGTACCGGGCCGGGCACGACCTGGGCCCGGGCGAGGCCCGGGCCCTGGTCCAGCCGCTTCCTGCCTAGGCGGCGGCCGGCGTGTAGGTCGCGATGATCACGCCACTCTTCATGACCTTCGTGTCGGTGAGGGTCAGCGTGGTCCGCGCGTCGGACAGCGGCGCCGACACCGAGGGGCCGCCCACGAGGACCGGGTGGATCCAGAACCGCACCTCGTCCACCAGGCCGGCCTTGACCAGGGCGTCGGTGACCACGCCGTAGCCGTACATCAGGATGTCCTTGCCGTCCTGGGCCTTCAGGGCGGTGACCGCCTCGATCAGGTCCCCCTGCAGCACCTCGCTGTTCTTCCACTCCGGGTCGGTGAGGGTGGTCGAGGCGACGTACTTCTTCACGTTGTTGAAGTAGGCGGCGCCGGTGCTCGGGTCGCTCTCGTCCATGTTCGGCCAGGCCGCCGCGAAGCCGTCGTAGGTGCGCCGGCCCATGAGCAGGGCGTCGGCCGCCTCGGTCTGCGCACCGGCGAAGGCGGCGGCCTCGTCGTCGAAGTACGGCATGGTCCACGCCGGGTCCTCGATGACGCCGTCGAGGGTGAGGTAGGTCGAGTTGATGATCCTGCGCATGTCGGGTTCCTCCTGGTTGTTGCGTGCCCCGTTCGACAACCAGGACTCTGCCCGAGGCCCCTTACGGTTCGCTTCACGTGCCCTTACGGACCACCCTTCCGCCGGCCGCCGCGCATCGGCGACGACCGAGCAGTCGCGCGCTCGCGACTGGTGGTCAGCTGCGGTCGGGAACGGCCATCTCGCCGAGCAGGGACCAGTCGTCCTGCGGGATCGTCACGTTGACGATGCGGGGCGTCTCGGCGAGGTGCGGCGGCAGGGTCTGCTGCGCCGCCCTGAAGTGCTCGGACTGGACGTGTGCCGCGCCGGCGTTCTCGTCGCGGAACGCCTCGACCAGGACGTACTCCGTCGGGTCGTCGACGCTGCGGGACCAGTCGAACCACAGGCATCCCGGCTCACGGCGAGTTGCCTGGGTGAACTCGTCGGCGATCTCGGGCCACCGGTCGGCGTGTTCGGGCAGTACCCGGAACTTGGCGGTAATGAAGATCATTGACATCTCCCGTTCGTAGGTGCCTCGTCACCCGGCCGGCGCTGGCCCGATTGCCGGCGTACCGGCTCGCCAGCGTGAATCGAGACGGTGAGGCCCGTGCACAGGTGGGACTGGCGGCGTCCACCCTATACGCCCGGAATGCAGTGCCCTTGGTCAGGTTCGCCACGAATCACGGGGTGGTCCCGGTGGTCCCGGTCGTCGTGGTGGGGAGACCGACGTCGGCCGCTCTCCCCGGGCGGCGACCCGCAGGGGCGGGCGGCGAGCCCAGGTGGCCCACCGCCAGAGCCACTCAAGCGGGCCGCTGCGGTACCGGGTCAGCCAGAGGGTGGACCACAGCCATTGGACGACGAGGACAGGGCCGGCGATCAGGAGGGCCGTCGTCACGGGCCAGTCCTCCGGCCGGCCGCCGACGAGCCTGGCGGCCACCAGCACCAGGATCGTGGCGGTCAGGTAGTTGGTCAGTGCCATCCGACCCAACGGCGCGAAGACGGTCCGCAGGGCCGGGCGGAGCGGCGTCCTGAGCAGGACCAGCAGGGCACACACGTAGGCCCCGGCGAGCAACAACCCGCCCAGGGACATCGAGAGGCTGGCGTCGCTGTCCTGGTCGCTGCTCAGCGACTTGGTCTGCGACCACAGGAACGGCGCGGCCGCTACCGCGAAGACCAGGCCGAGCACGGCCGGCACCGTCGCAGACTGCCCCATTCGGCCGATCACGCCGTACCGGGTGAGGGCTGAGCCCGCCAGAAACAGCCCGGCGATCAGAACGAAGTGGCTGTCTCCGATGATCAGCGCGGTGACGATGAGGAGGGTGCCGAGGATCGCCACCGTCCACCGGGGCAGCCAGGTCGAGGGGAGCAGGATCAACAGGCCGACGATGGCGTAGGCGTGCAGGATGTCGCCTTGCCACAACAGCAGATGCGCCACACCGATCGCGAGCAACAGCAGAAGCCGGCGTAGCAGGAGCACCCGTGGACGGGCAACGCGCCCCTCGGCGGAGGCCAGCAGCAGCGAGAACCCGATGCCGAACAGGAACGCGAAGATCGGAAAGAAGCGCTGCTCGACAAGGAGCCCCATCCACGCGTGCCCGTCGTCCAGGCCTGCCGGCGGTCTCGCCTCGACGACGACCCGACCGACGTTGGCTATCGGCTGGACGTTGGCCAGCAGGATGCCACACAGCGCGAAGCCGCGAATCACGTCGAGCGCGGCGATACGTTGTCGGCCCTCGGGGCGCGTCGGTGGGCGCTCGGCTTCGAGCGTCAGGCGAGAGTCGTGATGTGACATGGGGTTCATCCTGCGGACACCGCCGGCCGCCGGCATCGGGCCAAAGCACACTCCGCACTGTCGGCGACCGTACTTTTGACCGGTTCGGTGCGGATGGAGATCTCGTAGTCTGAGCAGAATGGGTCTTCACGATCGGCTGAGCCGGCCGGCCGATGTCGGCCTCGGCGTCCTCTCCGCCGCCGTACTCGCCCTCCAGGCAGTCGCGATCGCGCAGACCTGGGGTGGCGGCTACTGGCAGTTCGACTGCGCCGCCGGCGCGGTGATGTACGGAATTGCCCTGCTCCGCCGGCGTCACCCAACCGGGGCAGCGGCTGCGGGCCTCGCCGTCGCGGCGACCGCCATCCTGGTCTCCCGACTTGCCCACCTGCCCGCCGAGCCCAGCCCCGCCATGGTTCTCGTCCTGTCCGTGCTCGTCGGCTCGGCGGTCAGGGCACTCCCCGTACCGTTGGCCGGCGCCGTCGCGGCCGCCGGGCTCGCAGTGGTCGCCAGCACCCGGCTCGCCTTTCCCGGCGACCCGGGAAGCCGGGCCGTGACGTCGTGGAACGCGGCCGGGTGGCTCGCGGCTGTCGCGCTCGGGCTGGGTCTACGGTTGCTCGACGCCCGCGGCCGGGCCGTCGCCGAGCAGGTGCGCCGGGACGAGCGCATGAATCTGGCCCGGGAGCTGCACGACGTCGTCGCCCACCACGTCACCGGCATCGTGCTCCAGGCCCAGGCCGCCCAACTCGTCGCCGGCAAGCGCCCGGAGACGCTGGCCGGCGTGCTGTCCGGCATCGAGCAGGCCGGCTCCGACGCGTTGGCCGCGATGCGGCGCGTCGTCACCCTGCTGCGCGACAGCGACGACGTGCCGCCAGCCGCCGTCGTTCCCGAGCGGCTCAGCGAGTTGGTCAACCGCTTCGGCGGCCACGGACCCACGGTACGACTGCGAATGCCCGACGGAGAACCCGAATGGCCACCCGAGGTGACCAGCACCGTCTACCGGATCGTCCAGGAATCGCTGACCAACATCTCCCGCCACGCCGCCCACGCCCACTCGGTCATGGTCACCGTCACCCAGGATCGGTCGGCCGTCACTGTCGAGGTCGCCGATGACGGCAAACGGGTCCGCCCCCGACCTCACCACCTCGGCGGGTACGGCCTCGTCGGAATGCGCGAACGCGTCGAAGCCCTCGGCGGCACGCTGCGGGCCGGCCCGCGAGAGGGCTCCGGCTGGTGCGTACACGCCACCCTGCCCGTCCCCACCCCGGAGCCGCGATGACCATCACCGTCCTGCTCGCCGACGACCAGACGATGGTACGCAGCGGCCTGCGGCTCATCCTGGAGAATCAGCCCGACATCAGCGTGGTCGCGGAGGCCGCGGACGGTGTCGAGGCGCTCGCCGCGGCCCGACGACTCCGCCCGGACGTATGCCTCGTCGACATTCGGATGCCCCGCCTCGACGGCATCGAGGTGACCCGCGCGCTGGCGGGTCCCGGCGTCGTCGACCCGCTGCGGGTGGTCGTGGTCACCACCTTCGACCTCGACGAGTACCTCTACGGTGCGCTGCGTGGCGGGGCGGTCGGTTTCGTCCTCAAGGACGCCGGCCCCGCGCTGCTCGTCGAGGCCGTTCGGGCCGCCAGCGTCGGCGACGCGCTGATCTCCCCGTCGGTCACGCTGCGGCTGCTGCGCCACCTGGCGGTCACCGCATCACCCGGGAAGTCGGGACGTCAGCCGCTCCGGCCACTGTCCGAACGGGAGACCGAGGTGGTCAGGGCCATCGCCGCCGGCCGTACGAATCAGGAGATCGCCGCCCAGCTGTTCATCTCCCTCAGCACCGTCAAGAGCCACGTGTCCGGCATCCAGACCAAGCTCGGCGTCCGCAACCGGGTGGAGATCGCCGCCTGGGCCTGGGAGAACCGCATCGTGGGCGGCGGGCGGCAGTCGGATCTCGGGCCAGGGTGACCGGACGGGAACCGAGACGGGCCACCGCGCGCTCACTACCCTGTTGGATGATCCTGGGCACAAGTCGACAGCGATAGGGCTTCACATGACCGACAGTCACCCTCCATACGGAGGGCAGCCGGATCCAAACGTCACCTCCCGGAGCGGGCCGCCGGCCCCGCAGGGCGGGCATCCCGGACACGGCCAGCCACGGCAGGCACCGCGGTTCGAGGCTCCGGCCCTGCCGCCGCAGAAGCCGAAAAGGGCTCTGGTCATCGGTCTGGCCGCCGCCGTGGTGGCCCTGCTCGTACTCGCCGGCGTCGGGTTGGCCCTCGTCGACGACGACGAACAGACCCCGAGCGCAACCAGCGGCGGGCCGGGCGCGGACGCCTCCCCCACCCCTGGGGGGTCCGAGTCGCAGGAGCCGGGCGACAACGCGGTGACCGCCCGCTCCGACAGCGACCTGGGCAACGTCTGCGAGGGCAGCCAGATCCTCAACGCGGCGCCCTACAACGGGCCGTCGGGCGCGAAGGCGTACACATTCGCGAACTCCCCCGACCGGCCGGCGCTCTGGTCGTCGACGTCGATCGCCTCAGACAAGCCGTACCACGCCGAGAGCACCGACTTCGAGTCGGTGTCGGTCGTCGGATGCCTGGAGTTCGTGGGCGGCCAGGGCACCCCCCGCGAGTGCGAATACACCGACCTCGGCAACAGGCGGGTCACCATCGACTATGTCGCGTCGCGCTACAAGCTGACCTTCTACGCGGCGAAGACCGCCGAGAAGATCGGCGACGGCGGCACCGTGAGCACCCCGGCGAACCGCTGCCCGACCTTCCTCTCGTCGTACAACAAGAACACCGACAAGGCGTACGCCTCGCCGGACACCGACGCCGTCGAGACGGCCCTGGACAAGTTCCTGTCCTGAGCGGCAGGGTCGAGATCGGGGAGGGACGGTGACCCGTCCCTCCCCAGCGCCCGCAGGCCGCCTCTGTGGACCCGCCCGCCACCGCCCGCACCGGCATGCGCGCCGCTGCCGGCGAGTCAGGCGGCTCGGCCCTGCTCGTCCCCGTCGGCCCGAGTCACCCGAGTCACCGAGCCGCTGATCTCCTGCGGATTGCGCAGCAGGTTGAGGATCGGGCACACCCGTTGCACCTCAGCGTGCAGTCGTGCCAGGTCCTCGTCGAGGGCCGGCGAGTCGACCCGCACCTCGTAACGGAAGTTGTACGGGTGGACCGGCGCCTCGGTGTTCCCGGGCTCCTGGGCACGTGGGTCGTACTCGGCCTGCACGTCCACCGCCAGGGAGTCGAGCGGGATCTCCAGCTCCGCTGCCTTGATCAGGAAGATGTGCGTCACGCAGCTGCCGAGCACGCCGGCCTGCAGCTCCGGGGAGCCGGGCCCGAGATCGTAGCCGGCGAAGTCCGGACCGCTGTCGCTGATGACCTGGAAGTCACGGATCCGGATGCGCCGTACGCCGCTGCGTCCCTCGGCGGTGACCCGGGCGCGCAACGGAACGGGGCCGCGGTCCGGGGCACGGCGCGCGGTCAGTGCCGCCCGCTTCTGGGACAGGTATTCACGAAGGTTACTCACAGCATTCGCTCTCTTCTGGGTGTTGTCCGATCGGCCGCTCAGCGCAGAGTCACCGAGCCGCGCGGGGTGTCGAGTACCGCCTCCAGCGCGGTCTGCGGTCCGGCGGTCACGTCGAGTTCGACGCCGAGCGCGGCGAGGTCGCGGCGGACCACCGACGGGTCCGGGTGCGTCGCGGTGAACGAGGCGAGCCGCACCTGCGGCAAGCCGGAACGCGCGGGATGTTCCGTGCCGCCCCAGTCGATGAGGATCGGCACCAGCCCGCCCGCCGCCCGTTCCTTTCGTCGGGTCAGCCGCCAGGACAGCAGCACCCCGTCGGGTCGACGACGGGACAACGGCTGGATCTCGCCGGGGTCGTACCCGCGTTCGCGCGCGAGGCCGACCGTCTTCTCGATGTCGTCCGGGTGCACCGCCCAGGTGGCGAGGCGAGGCTCGGTCAGGGCGTCCAGGCCGAAGGTGCTCGGGCGGAGGGCGGGATCGGCCTCCGGATCCGGACCGATGATCTCGAGGTATGCGGTCGGGCCGAACCCGACGAGGTAGTTGGCGGTACCGCCAGGGTGCCGGCCCCCGGGAACGGGGGTGACGCCGGTGCGCGCCGCGAAGTCGGCGACACCGGCGGCGAGGTCGGGCACCGCGTGGACAAGGTGGTCGAGTCGGGGCTCGGTCACGTCACTGCCTTTCGTACGAGGACTGGTGGCTGGCGGCGCTCACGCGGCCGGTGGTGGAGTCGGCTCCCCGAGGGAGAGCATGAGTCGGTTGGCCCAGTTGAAGAAGGCGGCCGCCTGCAGCAGGTCGCTGATCGCCAGGTCGTCGAGACCGACCGCGCGCAGGGCGTGGATGTGCTCGGCGGTCAGCGCGGCCGGCGTGGCCGTGAGGGCCACTGCGGCGTCGACGATGGCCCGCCAGCGCTCGTCCTGGGGTGCGTCGACCCCCTCGTCGAGCAGCCGCTGCACGTCGTCGGGGCGGTTGGAGTGGTGCGAGGCGAACCGGGCATGGACGGAGGCGCAGAAGACGCAGCCGTTGCGGCGCGAGGTTGCCGCCGCCGCGAGTTCCCGCTCCGCCCGCGGTAGGCCCCCGTCCGGGTTGTAGAAGATGTCCTTGTCGGTCTTCGTCCGCGCGCGCAGGATCTCCGGGTCCCGCGCGAGCAGCAGGAAGTAGGGGAAGTTGGCGCGCGCCTTGTCGACGAGCGCCTCCCGATGGACGTCGGTGAGTTCCGCCTCGCTCAGCGGTGCGAGCCAGGGCTCCCAGCCGAGTTGGTCCTGGGTGAAGGCGAGCGACCGCGCGGCGGCGGGACGGTCGAGCACGGTGTCGGTCACGACGGGGATTCCTTTCTGGGTGGCACGGCCAGCAGCCGAAGGCTCGTGACGAGGCGCACCTGGAAGCTGAGGAAGGCGACGAGCTGCGACAGGGTCACCACGTCGGTGGTGCTCCAGCCGGCGTCGAGGAGTGCCTGCAACGCCTCACGGCTCGACTCGCGCGGACGGAACACCAGGAGGTGGGCGTGTTCCAGTGCGGCGGCGAGTCGCGTTCCCAGCGCGTCGCGGTCGTTCGTCCGGTACGCCGGCCCCGCCACGCTCTCCGCGGCGAGCGGACCGGGCGCCGGGTAGGCGCCGTACGGGCCGGTGGTCCTGCCTGCCTCGGCCTCTCTCGCGACCGCCGCGGCCAGCCGCGGTGAGTGCTCCGCCAGCCGGGCGGCGTAGAAGTCGGCGGTCGCGGCGTCCTGGTGGAGAGCGGTCACGAACGCGGCGACGGCGAGCCGCTCGGTCGTGGTGACCGCCCCGGCGAGGCGCGGCGAGAAGAGGGCCTCGTAGCTCGCCTGTGCGTTCCTCCTGGCCTCCGGTCGCCGGTGGCGGATCCGGTCGAGGTGGGAAGCCGGCTCGATGCCGACCAGGTGGTCGATGACGTCGGCGACGGATGTGCTCATGCTCTGCTCAGCTCGGTCGACGGGTCGGCGGTGGTGCTCGACGTCCAGCCGAGCGCGGGCGCGACCTCGGTCGCGAGCAGCTCGATCGAGCGGAGGACGAACGGATGCGGAGGGTCGACCGAGTGCACCTGGAAGACCAGGTCGGTCGAGCGTTCGAGGGTCGGGTCGGCCTCCAGGCTGGCGATGACGTCGTCCGGGGTTCCGACGTGCACGTCGAACGCGGCGATGAGCTGCGCGAGGCCCCCGTCCGGCACGGGGTGGCCCTTCGCCCTGAGCTGCCGCGCGGCGCGACCGAGCCCTGCCTCGGCGACGCGCAGCGCCTCGGCGCGGCTGTCGGCGACGAAGGCCGTACGCGACGCCATGATCCGCGGCGGCACACCATCCGGCAGGTTGTCGTGGTAGGCGTCCACGATGGGACGCTGGATCTCCGCCAGCGTGGCGTGCGGGGCGTCCTCGGTGCGCGGCTGGGTACGCGAGAGCATCAGTCCGTTGCCGGCCTTCCCGGCGCGGGCTCCCCCGCTCACCGAGAAGGTCGCCTCCCAGATGGCGTCGAGCAGGCGCGGCGCCGCCGGGTAGAGGTGGTTGCCGTCGTCGCCGAGGGCGCGGCCCGACCAGGCGTCGACGAGCACCGCGAGATGCTGGGCGTAGATGGCCGAGCGGTTCGCGCTGTCCTGCCCGAACGCGCTGAACGACGAGGGGGTGCCGCCGTTGCCGACGCCGACTTCGAGCCGGCCGCCGCTGAGCAGGTCGAGCACCGCGGCGTCCTCGGCGACGCGAACCGGGTTCTCCAGCGGCAACGTGATGATGCCGGTGCCGAGACGGATCCGACTGGTCTGCGCGGCGACGTGCCCGAGGAACACCAGCGGTGCCGGCAGCCCGCCCTCGGCTGCGTGGAAGTGGTGCTGGGCCACCCAGGCGGAGTCGAACCCGTACGCCTCGGCGTGCCGGATCTGCTCGGCGGCCAGCCGGTAGCGCGCCTCCGCCGGCCCGTCGTCGAGCAGCCGGGTGAAGAACCCGAGTCGCGGACGGCTCATGCCGCCAGCTCCGCGACGGCGCCGGGTACGGCGGCGAGCAACTCGGGGGTGTACTCGTGCTGCGGCGTCTCGAAGACCTGCCGCGTGGTTCCGGTCTCCACGATGCGTCCCTTTCTCATGACCGACACGGTGTCGGAGATCTGCCGCACCACCGAGAGGTCGTGCGAGATGAACAGGTAGGTGAGCCCGAGTTCGCGCTGCAGCCCGTCGAACAGGTCGAGGATCTGCGCCTGCACGGTCACGTCGAGCGCGGAGACCGCTTCGTCGAGCACGAGCACCTCCGGGTCCACGGCCAGCGCGCGGGCGATCGCGACGCGCTGGCGCTGACCGCCGGAGAGCTCACGCGGCTTGCGGTCGAGCACCGTCTGCGGCAGGGCCACCCGGTCGACCAGGTCCCGCACCCGCTTGCCACGGCCGGCCCGGTCACCGAGCCGGAAGTTGCGCAGCGGTTCGGCCACGATGTCGCCGACGGACTGCCGGGGATCGAGCGAGCCGGCGGGGTTCTGGTAGACCAGTTGCACCCGGCGGCGCAGTTGGCGCAGTTCCTCGCCACGCAGCCGCGCCACGTCGGTGCCGCCGATCGTCACGGAACCGGAGGTCGGCGCGGCGAAGCGGACGACCATCCGCGCGGTCGTCGTCTTGCCGGACCCCGACTCGCCGACGAGGGCATGCGTCGTCCCCCGCCGTACGTCGAACGAGACCCCGTCGACCGCCCGGAACGTCTTGCGCCCGACCCGGAACTCCTTGACCAGGTCGCGGGCGACGATCGCGGGCGGCTGCCCGCCGGCGGAGCTTCCGCCGCGCGCCGGAGGGGGGACGTCGCGGAACTGTCGTGGCGCCAGCGACGGGGCGTCCCGCAGCAGTCGCCGGGTGTACTCGGCTTCCGGTCGGGCCAGCACCGCCGCGGTAGCCCCCTGCTCCTCGACCCGCCCGTCGCGCATCACGACGAGCCGGTTCGACCGGTCGGCGGCGACGCCGAGGTCGTGGGTCACGAGGATCACGGCGGTGCCGAACTCCGTACGGAGGTCGTCGATGAGGTCGAGGATGCGCCGCTGCACGGTGACGTCGAGCGCGCTCGTCGGCTCGTCGGCGATGACGAGCTGTGGTTCGAGGGCGATCGCGCTGGCGATGAGGACGCGCTGACGCATCCCGCCGGAGAGTTCGTGCGGATACTGCCGGGCGCGCAGCTCGGGGTCGGACAGGCCGACCCGGTCGAGCAGTTCGATCACGCGGCGCGAGATGGCGCGTCGGTCGCCACGCTTGTGGATCCGCAGCGTCTCGCCGATCTGCGCGCCGATCGTCATGACCGGGTTCAGCGAACTCGTCGGGTCCTGCGGGATCAGGCCGATCTGCGCGCCACGGACCGACTCCAGACGCTTCGACGACCAGCCGGCGACGTCCGTGCCGTCGAGCAGGATCTGGCCGGAGTCGACGGACCCGTTCGCGGGCAGCAGGCCGATGATCGCGTGTGCCGTGGTCGACTTGCCGGAACCGGACTCTCCGACGACCGCGACGACCTCGCCGCGTTCGACGGCGAACGAGATGCCGTCGACCGCGGGGTGGACGTGGTCGCGGGTGCGGTAGGAGACGGTCAGGTCGCGTACCTCGAGCAGGCTCATCCGTCCTCCCTGCTGATCGCGCGGCTGATGCGGCTGGCGGCGAGCACGACGAGGACCACGACCACGCCCGGCAGGGTGGTCAGCCACCACGAGGTGGCCAGGTAGTTGCGTCCTTCCGAGATGAGCAGCCCCCACTCGGGGGTGGGCGGCTTCACGCCGTAGCCGAGGAAGCTGAACGTGGAGATGGCCAGGATCGCGGCGCCGAACTGCACCGCGGCGAGCGCCACGACGGGACCGAGCGAGTTGGGCAGCACGTGCCGCCGGAGCACGGTGGTGAACCGGCCTCCGCTGCCGAACGCGGCCTCCACGTAGTCGGCGCGCCGGACCCGTACCACCTCTGATCTCGCCAGCCGGGCGAAGGCCGCCACCGAGCCGATGCCGACGGCGATCGCCACGTTGATGGTGCCTGGGCCGAGCAGGATGATGGCCGTCAGCGCGAGCAGCAGTCCCGGGACCGCCAGCAGCACGTCGACCACCCGCATCACCAGCTCGTCGAGCAGGCCGCCGACCGATCCGGCGAGCAGCCCGAGCAGCGTGCCCAGCACGAGCCCGACCGCCACGGCGACGAACGCGCCGGACAGCGAGCGGGCGGAGCCGTGCACGACGCGGGCGAAGAGGTCCCGGCCCAGGGCGTCCGTGCCGAAGAGATGCTCGGCGCTCGGTGCCTGGAGCTTCTGCGCCGGTACGCCGTTGATCGGGTCGTGGCCGGTGAACAGGCCCGGCGCGACCGCCCACAGCACGACGACGGCGATCGCGAGCCAGGCGAGCACGAGCGCGACGGGTGGCCGGCGCAGCGGCAGCCGGGCCGGGGCCGGCCGCGCGGGCCGGAGGGCGTCGATACCGGATCGGGCGGTCATGCGGTGACACCGACCTTCGTCGTCAGTCGTGGGTCGAGAACGGGACAGAGCAGATCGACCACGAGGTTGACCAGCACGAACACGGCTGCGGCGAGCACCACGACGGCCAGCATCACCGGGGTGTCCTGGGCGGTGACCGCCTGTTCGGTCAGCCGGCCGATGCCGTTGCGGCCGAAGACCGTCTCGGTCACGACCGACCCCGCGATGAGCTCGCCGAAGGTCACCCCGGCGATCGTCAGCGTGGGTAGCAGCGCGTTGCGGGCGACGTGCCGCCAGAGGATCCAGCGGCGCGAGGCGCCCTTGGCGGCCACCACCGCGACGAACGGCTGCGCGTGAACCCGGTCGAGGCTGCGGGCCAGGACCTGCGCCAGCGGCGCCGAGATCGGTACGGCGAGAGTCAGCACGGGCAGGACGAGCTGTTCGAACCGGGTGCCGCCGATGACGGGCACCAGTCCGAGCTGGAACGAGAACACCTGGATCAGCACGATGCCCAGCCAGAAGGTGGGGACCGAGATGAACAGCGACGGCACCGCCAGCAGCGCACCCCGGATCCAGGCGAACCGGCTGTGGCTCGACACGAAGGCGATGGTCACGGCGATCAGCACGGCGACGAGGAAGCCGAGGCCGGCGAGTTCGGCGGTCGCCGGCAGGCCCTCGGCCAGCCGCTCGATCACCGGCGTGCCGGTGTCGATCGAATAGCCGAAGTCACCCCGCAGGAAGCCCAGCAGCGTGTGGACGTACCGGACGATGCCCGGCTCGTCGCCGCCGTACAGCTGGCGGATCTCCGCGATCTGCTCGGGCGAGAGCCCGAGTTCCGGGTTCTGGAACTTGATCAGAATGGAGTCGCCCGGCAGCAGTTGCAGCAGCACGAAGCCGACGGTGAAGGCGGCCCACAGCACGAGTACGGCCTGCCCGACACGGAGCGCGAGATACCTGGTCATGAGCCGCCCGCCGCCCTACTTGTCCTTCTTGTACAGCCACACGTCGTAGAAGCTGGGGCGTGCGACCGCCTCGAAGCCGACGCCGTGCACGTACGGCGCGGCGCCG
This sequence comes from Micromonospora sp. NPDC047465, assembly GCF_040643125.1. NCBI lineage: Bacteria > Bacillati > Actinomycetota > Actinomycetes > Micromonosporales > Micromonosporaceae > Micromonospora > Micromonospora sp. NPDC047465. Next base: position 26,803 of record NZ_JBEYTP010000030.1, on the reverse strand, counting down.
TACACCTGCGGCTCCTCGAACAGCGGGATCGCGTAGCCCTGCTCGATCACGTACCGCTGGATCTCGACGACCTTCGCGTTGCGCGCGTTCTCGTCGACGAGCGCGGACTGCTCCTCGAGCAGGCGATCGAGCTTCGGGTCATTGGAGAGCAGCACGTCCCGGTTCTTGGTGTGGAAGTGGCTCTTGATCACGTCCTGGTCCGCCCGTCCCACCATCGAGTGCGTGATGGCCGTCCGCTCGGCGTTCTTGATGTCCACGGCCTGGGTGCCGGAGTCCGCGGGGCGGACGTCGAGCCGCACACCGATCCTGGTCCACTGCTGGGCGACCAGTTCGAGGGTCTGCTTCGACAGCGGCTGCGGGCCGGAGACGAAGACGCCCAGTTCGAGCTTGCGGCCACCCTTCTCCCGGATGCCGTCGCCGCCGCGTACCCAGCCGGCCTGGTCGAGCAGGGCGTTGGCCCGGTCGGGGTCGTAGGCGAGTTGCGCGGACAGGTCGGTGTACCCCTCTGCCAGGTGGCTGAGCACCGAGGTCGCCACCGGGTAGCTGCCGGTGAAGAGCGTTTCGACGACCTCCTTGGCGTTGGTGCCCGCCTGCAGCGCCTTACGGACGTTGATGTCCTGCAGGATGCTGTTCGCCGGTCGCAGGTAGAGCCCGTTGTTGACGCCGCGGGTCGGCTCGGCGTAGATGCGGTGGCCGGCGGAGGTCACGGTCGCCTCGTCGTACGCCTGCACGTAACGCACGTAGTCGGCCTGCCCCGAGGTCAACGCGCCGACCCGGACGCTGTCCTCCGGAGCCACGATGATCTTGATCCGGTCGAGGTAGGCGCGCCCCTGGTGGGCGAAGGACGGCGGGGCCCAGTTGTAGTCCTCGCGGGCCACCAGTTCGATCTCCTTGTCGACGACCTGGTTCGCGACGGTGAACGGGCCGGACCCGACGACGTTCTTGAGCTGGCACTGCTCCTCGTACGGCAGCGAGATGGTCTTCTTGGACACGAGGCCTGCCCCGATCACCGACGTGCCCTGCAGGAAGCCGGGCGACGGCTTGTCGAAGTGGAACTTCACCGTGTCCTTGTCGACGACCTCGCTGCGTTCGTAGTTGTTGACGAACTCGGCCACCGGAAGCTTCAGGTCCTTGTTGCCGAGGCCGTACACGTCGTAGTTCGCCGCCACGGTCTCCGCGTCGAGCGGGCTGCCGTCGCTGAAGGTCACCCCGTCGCGCAGGTGGAACGTGTACTCGGTCGCGTCGGCGTTGACCTCCCAGGACTTGGCGACCCAGGGCTCGACCTTGAGTGTCTTCGGGTCCTGCCAGGTGAGTTTGTCGGTGAGCTGGTTGAGCACCCCGCCGTTCGGGTAGAAGCCCGCGGCCGGCAGGTAGAGGCAGCTCGGCGGCTGGTGCTCGAGGTAGACGAGCGTGCCGCCGTAGACGGGGTCGCCGGCGTCCTGCCCGGCACCGGGCGAGCCGCCGCCCGAGCAGGAGGCGAGCAACCCGGCCACGGCGAGGGCGGCAGCCCCCGTCAGCGCGGTGGACCGGAACCTGGATCGTGACATGCGTGATGGCCTTTCGTGCCGGCAAGGAAAACTGCGTGGAGGGGCGACGGGATTCAGGCGCAGGGCGACGTGCTCATGCCGGAGCCGCCCGGCGTCCGGGTGTCAGGGCCGCCGGGCCAGGCCGGCGAGAGGTGGGAGGTGACAGCGGTCGGATGCGCCGCGACGAGCGCTCGTGCGGGAGCAGCTGCGCGCCGCCGCGGAAGCGACGTCCTCGCCTACTCGGTCAGCGCGGACAGAGCGCGCTGCAGGTGCGCTGGTGGTCGACGTAGCGCCGCACGACCAGGGAAGTGACGATGCGCTTCCCGGTCGGCGAGTGGCTGCTACGGATCATGGTTGGGAAGTTATCCCATCGGTTTGGTAGGTAACAAATCCCTGCTCGCATCGTGGGATGCGCCGGAAGCCCCGGTGACCGCGGTGCCCCGGCCCCGACCAGTATGGTGTGCCCCTCCGGTGACGCCCGACAGGTCAGCGAGCGGCGGATACCGCCGATCGCGTCGATGCCGGTGCCTGGACGCGGTCACGAATGCCCAATCGGTCAGGGCGGGCGGACGTGTAGTTGTGTCGATCTTTATGATCGCCGGATGTTCGGACGCTTCCGCAAGCCGCCCAACCCGGATTCCGACTACAGCCAGGCCGATCTGGAGTTGCGCGCCGCGCGTGACCGGGCGCTCGCGGGTGACTGGGCAGCAGCCCGGGACCTGACCGAGGCCACTGGCCGGGACTGGGAGCTGCGCGGCCGCCGGCTCTCGGTGCTGGGTGGCGCTGCCGGTCAGTCCCCCCACTGGCTGGACGCGTGGGAAGCCGCTGTGCCGGACGACCCGACGGTCGCCATCCTGCGAGCTGACGCCCTGATGGACCTGGCTGGCGAGGCCCGGGGTGCCGCGTCTGCTCGCGAAACCAGCCGGGAGCAGTTCCAGGAGTTCCACCGACTCTCCGCCCTCGCGGCCCGGGCCAGCCAGCGCGCGGTGGAGCTCAACCCCGACGACCCCTACCCATGGGTGGTCCGCCTGACCTCGATGCTCGCCGACGGCCACCGGCAGCGTGACGAGTTCCTCGCGGCGATGGGCGAGTCGGTCAAGCGCGACCCGTACAACTTCGAGACCCACCTCATGGCGGTGACCTTCCTCTGCGAGAAGTGGTACGGCTCGCACGAGCAGATGTTCGCCGCGGCCCGCGAGCCCGCCGCCGCCGCGCCCGTCGGCTCATCGGTGGCGATGCTGCCGCTGCTCGCCCACTTCGAGTACGCGCTGCGCGAATACGGCTTCGACACGCGGGCGGAGTCGCTGGCCGCGAAAGCGAGCTACTTCCGCCGGCCCGAGGTGATCCGGGAGATCGACGCGTGCGCCGCCAAGTGGCGCGGGGCCGGCGAGCCTCGCCTGATCGGCCGGGGCATCACGCTTCGGCACTGGCTGGCGCTGGCCAACTACCTGGCCGAGCATGACCGAAAGGGCACCAGGGCCCTGCTCGCGCAGATCGGGCCCTACCTCGGAAGCACCGCGACGTACGGCTACTTCTGGATGCGGCAGACCGAGGGCTTCCACGCCGTCTGGAAGTGGGCCAGATGAATGAGCAGGCCGGGACCGGGCACGCTCCGGCCCGACGCTCTGTCGCGAATTCCGCTACCACGGTGCAGGCGCGGCCGCCTACGCTCGCACCGTGGCCAGGATTCGCAAGCGGAGGATTCGCGTCGCCGGCCTCGATTACCGATGGATGGTGAGTCACGTCGACCCCGGTCACGTCGTGGTCAGGGTCTGGCACATCGCAACCAGGAGCAGCCAGTTGGAGGTCCAGGTGGCCTTCGACGACCCGTGGCTCAACTTCGGACCGATCATCACCGCACCTGCGGACCGGGTGGCCGAGGTGTTCGCCCTGGCCCCGGTCACGCCACGGCTGGTCGCGGAACTGATCCAGGCGGCGCTCGCCGGGGGCTGGCCGGTTCATGGTGACGGCGGGCCGCTGCGCTTCACGCTCGGTCGGGGCCGTGAACGGCTGGAGCCCGCGTCCGGTGCGACGCACCGTTAGACGGCGAGGTTGCCGTAGCTCGGGATGCCTGCCGTCATGTAGGTCAGTTGCAGTGCGCCGTTGGAGTGGGTGATCGACTCGGCGAGCCGGAAGGCGGTGGGCACGGTGCCCCCGGCGAACAGCCGCTTGCCGCTACCGAGCACCAGCGGATAGAGCCACAGGTGCAGCCGGTCGACGAGGCCGAGGCGCAGCAGCGACTGCACCAGGTCGAGGCTGCCGATCACGTGGAGCTCGTCGTGGCGATCCTTCAGCCCGGCAACGCCCTCGGCGAGATCACCGCTGACGAGCGTCGATCCCTCCCACCCCAACGGCTCGGCAAGCGTACGGCTCGCCACGTACTTGGGCACCCGGTTGAGCAAACCGGTGAAGGGGATCTCCGCAGGCGCCTTCGGCCAGTAGGCGGCGAAGATCTCGTACGTCTTCCGACCCAGCAGCAGCGCGTCCATGCTCGCGGCCTGCTCGAACATGGCACTGCCGGACTCCTGGTCCACCAGCGGCGCCTGCCACCCGCCATGCGCGAAGCCGCCGTTGCGGTCCTCGTCGGGCGCCCCCGGCGCCTGCGCCACCCCGTCCAGCGTCACGAACTCCGTCACGACGAGCTTGCCCATCTGACGCTCCCTCCACTCCCCGATCCGCCCCTCGACCGGACCGCGCGACGGATCGAGAACCATCGGCCTGATCCGTGGGCCGAAGCCAGCACTGCCGCCTACCGGCCGCCCCTGGGAGCAACGATCCGACGCGCGGCCGGTTTCAGTACGGTGGGCACCCGCCGCTCGGGTGCTGCCGAGGTCAGCGGATGCCGACGAAGAAGCGGGTCTGGTCGCTGCGGTGCAGTGCGTAGTAGGCCTCGAACCGGGTGCCGTCCGGCAGCCAGGCCACGGACTCGATGCCGAGCAGGGGCGTCGAGGCGGTGACCTCGAGCAGGGCGGCGTCCTCGGGTTCGGGGAAGACGGCTTCGATCCAGCGGTCGGCCCCGACAGGTTCGAGCCCGTACCGGCGGCGCAGCACGTCGTAGAGGGACTGATTCTCCAGGACGGCGCGGTCCAGGCCGGGCACCAGCCGGGCGGGCAGCGCGGTGTCGACGAGCAGCCAGGGCTGGCCGTCGACACCCCGGAGCCGGCGCATCCGCACGACCGGCTCGCCGACCGGAATCTGCAACAGGTCCGCCTCGCGCTGGTCCGCCGGGCTGAGGCTCTGGCTGATCGTGTGGGTGGTGACCCGGCGTCCCGACTCCCGCAGGTCGTCGGCGGAGCCGGACACGGAGCCGACGAAGCGCAGCTCTGTCTTGCGGGGAGCGACGAAGGCGCCCCGCCCCTTGACCTTGTAGATCATCCGTTGCTGGACGAGCTCACGCAGCGCCTCACGGACGACGGTGCGGGAGACGCCAAAGAGGTCGGTCAGCTCCGCCTCCGACGGCAACGGCTGGTCCGGGGCTATCTCACCGGCCTCGATCTGGCCGCGCAGCTCCCGCATCAGCTGCATCCACAGCGGCTCGCTCCCATCGCGGGTGAGCCGCCGGTACGTCATCGTCATGGACTTCCTTCCCCATCGACCGGATACAGCATGCCATGACCGCGCAGCCCTGTCATGACAGGAAGCGAGGGTCGTTTGCCAGCCCAATCACCGAATTGGCACGTTAACGTAACCACCATCACTGTGACTTGAAACACGTTTGTCATCTAGATCTAGCCAACCTGTCACTACAGGTCTGTAATGACTGGACCTCACCGCGGCCCCTCAGCTGCGGTCGGCTGACTGAGCACGTCCACTCCCGCTCCGACGGGTTTTCGCTCTATCTGGAGGCCCCCACCATGCGTACCCATCCCTCGTCCCGACGGCGGCGCACCGCCGTCGTGGCCGCGCTCGTCGCGACGGTCGCGGTCACCGCGGCCGGCTGCGGCTCCGGCGCGAGCGGCGGCAACGCCAAGGACGGCGACAAGCCGTTCATCGCGCTGAGCAACGGCTTCATCGGCAACGGCTGGCGGCAGACCATGATCGCCAAGTTCGAGGCCGCCGCCACCAAGGCGCAGAGCGACGGGCTGATCGGCAAGTTCAAGGTCGTCAACGCCCCCGGCGAGAACTCGGCCACCGAGCAGGTCGCCCAGATCAAGAGCCTGCTGCTGCAGAAGCCGGACGCCCTGCTGATCGACCCGGCCTCGCCGACCGCGCTCAAGCCGGTCATCCAGCAGGCCTGCGACGCCGGCATCAAGGTCGTGGTCTTCGACTCGGCGATCGACGCCCCCTGCGCCCACGTGCTGCTCAACAGCTTCAAGGACTGGGCGACGGCCGCCGCCGAGCCGCTGGTGAAGGGCATCGGCGGCAAGGGCACGGTGATCGTCAGCCGGGGCGTGGTCGGCTCCCAGCCCGAGGCGGAGATGTACCAGACCACGCAGGACATCCTGGCCAAGAACCCGGACGTCAAGGTCGCCGCGACCGTCAACGGCATGTGCGACGGCGCCAAGGCGCAGAAGGCCGTGCTCGGTGTGCTGTCGAGCGTGCCGCAGGTCGACGGGGTCATCGGCTGTGGTGACGGCTACGGCGTCGCCCAGGCCTTCACCAGCGCGGGCAAGCCGGTCCCGGCGGTCACCTTCGAGACCAACGGTCGCGCGCTGAAGTACTGGCAGGACAGCAAGCTCGACAACGGCTCGGTCGCGGTCATGTCCGACCCGGGCCAGTCGGTCGCCGCCCTGTGGCAGGCGATCGACCTGCTCGACGGCAAGGACATCCCGAAGGAGATGACCTTCCCGATCGTGCTGGTGGAGCAGAAGGACGTCGCCGCGTGGGCCGGCGTCCTGAAGCCCGACGAGTACGCGGCATGGCCGTGGACCCAGGAGCTCTTCCGCAAGCAGGTCGAGGCCGTGAAGAGCGGCGGCGCCCCGGTGCAGCCGCCGATCCCGACGGCTGCCGGCTGACCAAACAGCAACAGAGGAGCGCATCATGCACGTCGACAACCTGCCGGTGGGGTCGCACGCGGCCCCGCCGCAGGACGACCGGACGCCGTCCGCGGCGCCACCGGTCGTCACCGCGCGGCGGGTGACCAGGACGTACGGGCGCACCCGAGCCCTCACCGGGGTGGACCTCGACGTCCGCGCCGGTGAGGTGCTCGGCCTCGTCGGCCACAACGGCGCTGGCAAGAGCACGCTGATGCGCATCCTTGCCGGCCTGGAAGCGTGCGACGAGGGCATCGTCACCGTGGGTGGGCAGGAGGCGCCGCGCGCCGTCGCGCCGGGCTCCGAGCCGTTCCGTGCGGTCCGGATGGCCTACCAGGAGACGTCGCTCTGCCCCGACCTCACCGTCGCGGAGAACATCTGGGTCTCCTCCCGGCACTGCCTGCCCCGCCTGCGCTGGCGGCGGGCGGCCAGCGCCAAGGTCACCCGCCGGCTGGACGAGATGTTCCCGGGCCACGGGGTGTCGCCGCGGGACCGGGTCGAGGACCTGTCGCTGGCCCAGCGGCAGATGGTGGAGATCGCCCGGGCGAGCCTCGTCGATCGGCTCGACCTGCTGATCCTGGACGAGCCGACCGAGTCGCTCGGCCCGGACGCCGCGCGGTCGCTCTACGCGTACGTCCGGCGGCTCACCGCCCAGGGCACGGCCGTCCTGCTCATCTCGCACCGGATCCGTGAGGTGCTCTCCGTGGCCGACCGGGTCGCGGTGATGCGCGACGGCGCGGTCGTCGAGGAGCGGACCGCGGCCGGCCTCAGCGAACAGGACGTGCTCACCCTGATGGGTGCGGAGGTGGCCGAGCCCGCCGCCGCGCCCGCCCCCGCCCGCGTGGCCGGCGACCGGCCGGTCGTCGGCGAACTGCGCGGCGCCACCGGCCACGGCCTGCACGACGTGTCGATCACGGTCGGCCGGGGCGAGGTCGTCGGGCTGGCCGGCCTCGCCGGCCAGGGCCAGCAGCAGGTGCTCGAACGGCTGTGGCGCCCCGTCCGGCGGGACACCACCGTCGAGGGCACCCGCGCCTATGTGCCCGGTGACCGGCAGCGCTCCGGCATCCTGCCGCTGTGGTCCGTGGCGGAGAACCTCATCGTCACCGCCATGCGCGGCCTGGCCCGATACGGCGTACGCCGTACCGGCGCGGAGGACGCCGCGGTCCGCGACTGGGTGGACCGGTTGGCCATCCGTGGCGGCGCCGACGCGGGCATGACCGAGCTCAGCGGCGGCAACCAGCAGAAGGTCATCGTGGCCCGGGCGTTCGCCTCCACGGCGGACCTGGTCCTGCTCGACGACCCGTTCCGCGGGGTCGACGTGCACACGAAGACCGACCTCTACACGCTCATCCGGCAGGAGGCGGCGGGCGGCCGCAGCGTGGTCTGGTACTCGAGCGAGAACGCCGAGATGGCGCACTGCGACCGGGTCTACGTGCTGCGCGCCGGCCGGGTCGTCGCCGAGCTGACCGGCGCGGAAATCTCCGAGGAACGGATCATCGCCGTCTCCTTCGCCGAATCCGAGCCCACGGGAGCACAGCGATGACGAATCTCGTCGCGACGGCGATGCCGTCGCGGGCCCTGCTGCGCCGCACCGGCCCCGCCATGGTCAGCGCGGTCGCCATGGTGGCCATGATTGCGGTCTGCGCGTCCCTGCAGTCCGACGTGCTGACCGTCCCCGGTCTCACCCTGGTCCTCTCGGCCACCGTGCCCCTGGTCATCGCGGCCCAGGCCCAGATGGTGCTCATGTCCGTGGGCGACATCGACCTCGGCATCGGCAACTTCGTCGGCCTGGTCACCGTCATCACCGCCACGAAGCTGGTCTCCTCCCCCGGCACCGGCGCGCTGATGCTGCTCGGCCTCGTGGCGGCCTACGCGGTGCTCGGCGCGCTGATCCACCTGCGCCGGGTGCCGTCACTGATCGCCACCCTCGGTGCCTCGTTCGTCTGGCTGGGACTGGGAATGTTCGTCCTGCCCACGCCGGGCGGCAGCACCCCCGAGTGGTTGGCGACCTTCGGCTCCTGGCAGCCGGGCGGCTTCCCCGCCCCGCTGCTGCCGATCCTCGTCGTCGCCGCGGTGGTCTGGCTGCTGTCCGCCCGCAGCTCCGTCGGGGTGCGGGTCCGCGCGCTGGGCAGCAACCCGGTCGCGCTGCAACGGGCCGGCCTGCGACCGCTGACCGCGCGGATCATCGCGTACGTCGTGGCCGGGGCGCTCGGCGTGCTCTCCGGGCTCGCCCTCGCGTCGCAGACCGGCGGCGGCGACGTCTCGTCCGCCACCAGCTACACCCTGATCACGGTCGCCGCGGTGATCCTCGGCGGCGGATCCTTCGCCGGCGGCACCGCCGTGCCGTGGGGCGTCGCCATCGGCGGCATCACCCTCGGCCTGGTCAGTGTCGTCCTCAGCCTGCTCGACGTGCCGTCGAACATGCAGTCGGCCGTACAGGGCGTGATCGTGCTGGCCGTGCTGGCCGGCCGCGCCGTGGTCGGAAAGGTGCTCCGATGACCCTCCGTACGCTCGCCCGCCCCTGGATCTGGGGCTTCGTCGCCGCCACGCTGGTCTGGGTCACCATCCTCGCCATCTCCAGTCAGGGCAGCGGGCAGACCGTCTCGCTCGCGCTGTCCCTGGCCCCGTACCTGGTCATCGTCGGCCTCGGCCAGATGCTGGTGATCACCGCGGGGCCGGGCAACATCGACGTGTCGGTGGCGCCGATCATCTCCCTCGCCGGTTTCGTCGCGGTCCAGGTGACCGCGTCGACCGGTTCGGTGCCGGTCGGCATCCTGGCCGGCATCGGGACCGGGCTGGCCGTCGCGGTGATCAGCGTGGTGGCGATCCTCGGGCTGTCCGTCCCGCCGATCATCGCCACCCTGGCCGCCGGGCTGATCGCCTCGTCGCTGACGCTGTCGCTGGCCGACGGCTTCACCGCGGTGCCCGACGACGGGCTGCGCAAGCTGCTCAACCTGCGCCCGGCAGGCGTACCCGTGCTCGCCGTCGCGGTGGCCGCGCTGACCGCGCTGGTCGTCGTCCTGCTCCGCCGCACGACGTACGGCCGCTCGCTGCTCGCGGTCGGGCAGAGCCGGCCGGCCGCGGAACGGGCCGGCATCCCCGTCACCCGGATCATCGGCACGACGTACCTGGCCAGTGGCGCCCTCGCCGGACTGGCGGGCGCGCTGCTCGCCGCCTACATCGCGCCGTCGCCCGACCTGGGCACGCGCTACCTGCTCGACTCGGTCGCCGTCGTCGTCATCGGCGGCACGCTCATCTCGGGCGGCCGGGCCGTGCCGGTCGGCATCTGGGGCAGCGCGCTCTTCTTCATCCTGCTCGACGGTCTCGTCAACCTCGTGGGCTGGAGCACGGCCGCGCAGAACCTGCTCAAGGGCGGCCTGGTGCTGTTCGTCCTCTTCCTCGCCGGTGGCGGAGCGCTCCGCAACGCCGGCGGGACCACCCGAACCCGTCGACGGCTGCGACCCGCGGCCGCGACAACCGCTGGAACTAGCACAGGAGAAAACAGCAATGGCTGACACCGACGGTCTGCTCGACGCCCGCGATTTCGGCGGGGCCGCCGCCACCGCCGCCGGGTTCCACGTCAAGGGAGCCCACGCCCAGGACTGGGGCCTGCAGAACCGGCTGTCCCGGATCTTCCGACCCGACAACGGCCGTACGGTGATGCTGGCCTTCGACCACGGCTACTTCCTCGGGCCGATGGCCGGCCTGGAGCGGCTGGACACCAACATCGCCCCGCTCGTGCCGGACGCCGACGCGATCATGATGACCCGCGGCGCCCTGCGCACCAGCATCCCGTCGCACAGCAACGCCGGTGTCGTGCTGCGGGCCAGCGGCGGGCCCAGCGTGCTGCGGGACCTCTCGGACGAGCACATCGCCCTGGACATCGAGGACGCGGTCCGGCTCAACGCCGCGGCGCTGGCGATCCAGGTGTTCATCGGCGGCGAGCACGAGTCCCGGTCGGTGGCGAACCTGGCGGCCCTGGTGGACGCCGGGCAGCGGCACGGCATCGCCGTGCTCGGCGTGACCGCCGTGGGCAAGGACATGGTCCGCGACGCGCGCTACTTCCGGCTCGCCACCCGGATCAGCGCGGAGATGGGCGCCCACATCGTCAAGACGTACTACGTCAACGAGGGCTTCGAGACCGTGACCGCGGCCTGCCCGGTGCCGATCATCGTCGCCGGCGGCAAGAAGCTGCCCGAGCTCGACGCGCTGACCATGGCGTACCGGGCGATGCAGGAGGGCGCGGCGGGCGTCGACATGGGCCGCAACATCTTCCAGAGCGAGTACCCGGCCGCGATGCTGGCCGCGGTCCGCGCCGTGGTGCACGACGACGCCAAGCCCGAGGACGCCTACGAGCTGTTCCGGGAGCGGTCGGCCTCTTCCGCGTCCTGATCATCGCCAGGGGTGCGGGTCTCCCACCCGGCCCGCACCCCTCATCTCCGGGAGCTCCTCATGCCACACCCACAGACCGGCGCCGACGACATCGTCGACCTCGTGGTCATCGGCGCCGGCATCAACGGCCTCGCCATCGCCCGAGACGCCGCCAGCCGGGGCCTCAGCGTCGTCGTGGTCGACCGCGGTGACGTCGGCGCCGGCACCACCGCCACCTCCAGCCGGCTCATCCACGGCGGCCTGAAGTACCTCGAGCGCTACGACTTCGCCCTGGTGCACGAGTCGATCCGGGAACGGCACCTGCTGTTCCGCACCGCGCCGCACCTGGTCCACGACTACCCCATGCTGATCCCGTTCTACGCCGGTGACAGCCGGCCGGGACCCCTGATCCGCCTCGGCCTGGCCGCGTTCGACGTCCTGGCCGCGGGCCGTGGGCGCGGACGCAGCCGGGGCATGTCCGCCCGGGCGATCGGCCGGCGCTGGCCGCACCTCTCGCGCAAGGGGCTGCGCGGCGGGGTGCTCTTCAACGACGCCCAGGTGCCGTGGGCCGAGCGGCTCTGCGTCGAACTGCTCATCGACGCCGAGCGGCTGGGCGCGCGGGTGCTGACCTACACGACGGTGACCGGTCTGCTCGTGACGGGCGGGCGGGTGGACGGGGTCCGGACCCGGGACAACCAGTCCGGGCGCGAGGGGGAGATCCGGGGACGGCTCACGATCAACGCGGCCGGGCCGTGGATCGACCGGATCCTCGACGGCCAGGTGGCGAGCGGGCGCCTCAACGGCGGCACCAAGGGCAGCCACATCATCATCGACCCGTTCCCGGGCGCCCCGGACACCTGCATCTTCTTCGAGGCCGCCGCCGACCGGCGACCGATCTTCATCTTCCCCTGGGAGGGCCGCTACGTCCTCGGCAGCACCGACCTCACGTACGAGGGTGACCTGGACGAGGTGGTCGCCAGCGACGCCGAGATCGACTACCTGCTCACCGAGGCCAACCGGTTGTTCCCCCAGGCCGGCCTCACCCCGGACGACGTGCTCTACAGCGTCGCCGGAATCCGCCCGCTGCCCTACACGGCCGGCGTGTCGGACAACGCCAAGATCAGTCGCGGGCACACGGTGCTCAACCACGCGCCCGCGTACGAGGGGCTGCTCACGATCATCGGCGGCAAGCTGACCACCCACCGGGCCCTCGCCGAGGACGCCACCGACGAGGCGCTGAAGGTGCTCGGCCGGCCGGCGCAACGGTGCATCACCCGTACCCGGCCGCTGCCCGGCGCCGACACGCCGGACTGGTACGCCTTCCGCGCGGAATTCGCGCGTTCGGCCACTCCGTTCACTCCGGCGCAGTCCGCCCGGCTGCTGGACATCTACGGCGTCCGGGCCCGCCAGGTACTCGAACTCGCCGTAGCCGATCCGACACTGGCCGAAGTCGTCGACGAGCGGACCGGGGCGGTCGCCGCCGAGATTGTCATGGCCTTCCGCGAGGAACGGGCCGTGACCTTGGCGGACGTGCTGCTGCGCCGTACGCTGATCGGCCTCGGCCCGGACATGGCGGTGTCGACGGCCGTGACCTGCGCGGACGTCGCCGTACGGCATCTCGGCTGGGACACCGAACGGGCCGACGCCGAGGTTGCCGCCTACCGGGCGGAGCTGCGGCGCTTCCGCCCGCGCGGGCTGAGCCTCGCCCCGGCGACCGGAACGAGCGACAGGAGGACGTCGTGACGACCCCGCACACCTGCTACCTCGGGGTCGACGTCGGCCTCACCGCCACCAAGGTGGCCGCCTTCGACGTCGTCGGCAACGAGCTGGCCGTCGTGCACGCCCGCACTCCGCGCACCAGCGTCACCGCCCACCGCCACGACGTCGACATGACCGCCCTCGCCGACACGGTGCTGTCGCTGCTGGCGGACGTCGCCGGCAAGCTGGCCGCCGAGGGGTACGCCCCGGCGGGCATCGGCGTGGCCGCACACGGCAACGGCATCTACCCGGTCGACGCGTCCCTGCGCCCGATCGGGCCGGCCATCGCCTCGTCGGACAGCCGGGCGCAGCACATCGTCCAGGCGATCCCGCCGGAGGGGGCCCGCCGGCTGGCCCGGGAGACCGGCTCGATCCCGTGGGCCGCCCAGCCCGCCGTCCTGCTGCGCTGGCTGCGGGACGCCGAACCGGCGACCTACGCCGCCACCCGGTGGGTGCTGTCCTGCAAAGACTGGGTCACCGCGCAGCTCACCGGCGTGGCCAGCGCGGACTACAGCGACGCCAGCGCGTTCGGCATGGTCGGGCTCGACACCCGCGCGTACACGCCCACGGCGCTCGAACTGGTGGGCCTGCCCGCCGCCGACCTGGACCGGTTCCCACCGCTGCGCAGGTCCGACGAGGTGGTCGCCGGTCTGAGCGCGGCGACGGCGGCCCGCACGGGGCTGCCCGAGGGCCTGCCGGTCATCGCCGGGTGCATGGACTGTGTGGCCGCCACACTCGGCGCCGGAGGTCGGGAGCTCGGGGACGGGACGATCATCGTCGGCACCTGGGCGATCAACGGCGTGGTGGTGCCCGCCCGCACCCCCGCCCCGGAGGTCACGCTCAGCGCCTTCATGCCCGATCCGGCCACGATGCTGGCCATGGAGGTGGCCCCCACGTCAGCCGCCAACCTCGACTGGCTCGCCTGCGCCGGGGTGCCCCACCAGCAGACCGGCGGCGTCGCCGCGGCGGAACTGCTGCAGGAGGCCGCCGCGGTGCCGCCCGGCGCCGACGGCCTGCTGTTCCTGCCCTTCGTCAACGGCTCGCCCGAGCATCCGTCGGCGTCCGGCACCTTCCTCGGCATCTCCAGCAACCACCGCCGGGGCCACCTCACCCGGGCGGTCATCGAAGGCGTCGCGCAGTACCACCGGGTGCAGCTCGACCGGGTGCTGGCCAGCGGCGCGGACGTCGGTGACCGGCCCTGGCGGCTGGCCGGCGGCGGAGCGCGGTCGACGGTGTGGGCGCAGATCTTCGCCGACGTGCTCGGCCGCCCGGTCCGGCGGCAGCTCACCAGCGAACTCGGTGCCCGGGGCGTCGCCTCCCTGCTGCCCGGCGCCCTCGGCCACGACGTGCCGCCGTGGACCGTCAACGACGAGGACGACCTCTGCGTGCACCCGGGGCCGAACCGCGCCGCCTACCGGGAACACGCCCAGGCGTTCGACCGCTGCCTCGCCGGGATGTCCGCCGTGTGGTCGGAGGTCGAGCGCTACCGCAGCGCTGGAGGAAACTCCTGACATCGGGTGGCGGGTGACATCCGGCGGGCTTGAGGACTGTCCCGCCGGATGTGAAGGGTGAGCAGCCGCGGTGGATCGCCTCGGACGATTCGTGGGCCGCGATCGCACCGCTGCTGCTGCCCGGCCGCCCACCGGGCCCCGCCGTCGCTGACCCCGGCGTGCGGGGCGTGGTCGAGTTGGCGTCCCCGGCCGGGCCACGGTCACACCGCGGGCGGCCGGCCCGTCTCAGGGGCATGAGAAGCCTTGGACGTGGGGTGGCGGCGCTGCTCGGCGCGGCGTCGGTGATCATCGGGCTGTGGGCCCTGCTGCGGCCCTTCTCCTTCAGTTCGGCGGTGAACTTCCCACCGCACGAGCACTTCGTGCACGACGTGGGGGCGTTCCAGTTCGGCATCGGGATGACCCTGCTGCTGGCGCTGATCTGGGCCGACGCCCTGGCCGTCGCCCTCGCCGGGTATCTGGTCGGCGGGGCGGCGCACACGGTCTCGCACCTGGTCGACGCGGACGCCGGCGGCAGCGCCGCGCAGACCTGGCTGGTCGGCCTGTCCGCCGTACTCGCCCTGGCTGCGCTGGCGGCCCGGCTGCGGAGGCTGGGCTGGGTGGTTGGGTACGTCGATCCCGCCCCGTCCGCCGTCTGGGCACCGCTGGTCCGCCAGAAGACGGTGGCACTGACGACGTACAAGCGCGACGGCACGGCCGTGGCCGCGGCGGTGAGCATCGCGGTGGCGGGGGAACGGGCGTACGTGCGCAGTTTCGAGAAGGCGTGGAAGACCAGGCGGATCCGCAACAATCCGCGGGTGGCCGTGGCCCCGTCTACCGCGCTGGGAAAGCCGACCGGTGCGGCGGTCGAGGCCGAGGCGCGGCGGTTGACCGGGGCCGAGTACCGGGCGGCCAGCCGGGCGCTGGTACGCAAGCAACCGCTGTTGCAAGGGGTGGTGGTGCCGTTGACGCACTGGCTCGGGCGGGCGAAGACCGGGCGTACGGTCCACTTCGCGCTGACCCCGGTGGCGTCGGCCGGGCACGTCAGCCCCACCGCCGTGGCAGGTCGGCCGCCCACGCCCGCAGCCGACGAGCACTGATATACGCGCGAGGTATATACGCGGGGTATACGCTCGGGGTATGGTGGCCGCCATGAGCGTTCCCATGACCCTCCTCGGCCTGCTCGAACGCGAGCCCAGCCACGGCTACGAACTGAAGCGCGACTACGACTCCTTCTTCAGCCGCGGCAAGCCGCTGCCGTTCGGCCAGGTCTACGCGACCCTCGGCCGGCTCGTCCGCGACGGCAAGATCGTGGTCGGCGAGGTCGAGCCGGGCGTCGGCCCCGAACGCAAGCGCTACGTCATCACCGACCGGGGCGCGACCGATTTCGAGTCGTGGCTGACCGAGCCGGTCGAGGCCGAGCCCAACCTGCAGACCGTGCTGTTCACCAAGGTCGTGCTGGCGCTCATGCTCGACCGCCCCGCCGAGGAATACCTCGACACGCAGCGCGCCACACACCTGCGGCGGATGACGGAACTCACCGAGATCAAGCGCAGCGGCAACCTGGTCGACACCATGCTGGCCGACCACGGCCTGTTCCACCTGGAAGCCGACCTGCACTGGATCGACACCACGGTCGCCCGGCTGGACGCCCTCCGGACGGTGGTACGCGGATGAAGGCGATCGAGGCGCGAGACGTCCACCTGTCCTTCGGCGAGACGCCGGCGCTGCGCGGCGCCAGCATCTCGGTGGCCCCGGGCGAGATCGTCGCCATCATGGGCCCGAGCGGCTCCGGCAAGTCCACCCTGCTGCACTGCCTGGCCGGGATCCTCGTGCCGGACGCCGGCGAAATCCACTTCGACGGCCGCCGGATCGACACCCTGGGCGAGCAGGAGCGCAGCATCCTGCGCCGGGACCAGTTCGGGTTCGTGTTCCAGTTCGGACAGCTCGTACCGGAGCTGACCGCGGAGGAGAACGTCGCGCTGCCGCTGCTGTTGAGCGGCGTCAGGCGGGCCGCGGCGCTCACGGAGGCGCGGCCCTGGTTCGAGCGGCTCGGCCTGGCCGGGCTGGAGCGGCGCCGCTCCGGTGAACTCTCCGGCGGTCAGGCGCAGCGGGTCGCGCTGGCCCGCGGCCTGGTCGCCCGGCCCGGGGCGCTGTTCGCCGACGAGCCGACCGGGGCGCTCGACTCGCTGACCGGCGAGCAGGTCATGAACCTCCTGGTCGCCTCCGCCCGGGAGCAGGGCACGACCGTCGTGGTCGTCACCCACGAGGCCCGCGTCGCCGCGTACGCCGACCGGCAGGTCATCGTGCGCGACGGCAAGGTGAACGCGCTGGTGCCCGCATGATCCGGTTCGCGGTACGGCTGTCCGTGGCCGGCGGGCGGGAAGCCGCTACCCGGCTCGTCATCATCGCCGCCGCGGTGGCGCTCGGCGTCGGCATGCTCCTGGCGACAGTCGCCGGCATGAACGCGGTCGGCGCACAGAACCAGCGGAACGCCTGGCTCAACACCGCCGTCGCGCCGGCCTCCTCCGATCCCTCGGTCGACCCGCTGTGGTGGCTCGTCCGGGAGGACTACTACCACGGCACGTCCATCGGCCGGGTCGACGTCGCGGCGACCGGCCCGGACGCGCCCCTCCCGCCGGGCATCCCGCGCCTGCCCGGGCCCGGCGAGTACTACGTCTCACCCGCCCTCGGCGAGCTGCTGCGGGCCACCCCGGCCGCGGAACTCGGTGACCGCTTCCCCGGCCGCGAGGTCGGCACGATCGGTCGGGCGGCGTTGCCCTCTCCGGACTCGCTGCTGATCGTCATCGGCCGCCCGCCCGCCGACCTGGAGCACCTGGGTGCCCGCCAGGTCACCCAGATCATGACCGCCTCTCCGGACGGCTGCGCCGACGGCTGCTATGTCGGCATCAACGGCGACGGCATGGCGCTCGTGCTGTCCGTGGTCACGGCCGCGCTGCTCTTCCCGGTGCTCATCTTCATCGGCACCGCGACCCGGCTGGCCGCCACCCGTCGGGAGCAGCGCTTCGCCGCGATGCGGCTGGTCGGCGCCACGCCACGGCAGATCTCGCTGATCTCGGCGGTCGAGTCGACACTCGCCGCCGTCGCCGGTACGGCAGCCGGGTTCGGCCTGTTCTTCGCGTTCCGGCCCGGCCTCGCGGCGATCCCGTTCACCGGCGAGCCGTTCTTCGCCGCCGACCTCTCTCTCACGATCGTCGACGTCCTGCTGGTCACGCTCGGCATCCCGGTCGGCGCCGTCGTGGCCTCCTGGCTGGCCCTGCGGCGGGTGCAGATCTCGCCGCTGGGCGTGAGCCGGCGGGTGACGCCGAAGCCGCCGCGCGCCTGGCGGCTCATCCCGCTGGTCGCCGGGCTCGCCGAACTGACCTACTTCATCGGCCGTCGTCCCCCCACGACCAACGGCCAGCTCACCGCGTACCTCTCGGGGTTTCTGCTGATCCTGGTCGGGCTGGTGCTGGCCGGACCGTGGTTGACCATGATCGCCGCGCGGCTGCTGGCCGGGCGGGCGAGCCGGCCCGCCACGCTCATCGCCGCGCGCCGCCTGTCGGACAACCCGCAGGCGGGGTTCCGGTCCGTGAGTGGGCTGATCGTGGCGCTGTTCGTGACCAGCGTGGCGACCGGCACGATCACCACGTACATCGCCAACCGCGGCGAGCCCCGCACCGACTCGGTGGCCGCCACGTCCCTGTCGAAGATCTTCTGGCCCGAGGACGGTCCCGCGCCGACCCCGGACCAGATCCCGGCCGGGCTCGCGGCGATCCCCGGGGTGCGCAGCGTGACCGTGGTGCACCGCAACCCCGACCCGGACGGGTGGCACGGCATCATCACCTGTGCCGAGCTGGACCGCCTGGCGGCGTACGGCAGCTGCCCCGCGGGCGCGAAGGTCGCGACCGTGACCCCCGACCTCGTCGGCTTGCGCGCGTTCGACCTGACCAACGACACGTACGTCTGGAAGGCCGCCGACATCGATCCCGCGCAGGTCGACCGGCAGCCGATCGTGTCGGTGGTCGTCGACACGACCAGCCGCGCCGCGTTCGAGCGGGCCCGGACGATGCTGATCGACGCGTTCCCCAAGGATCGCTTCCCGACCAGCACCGCCGAATGGGAGTCGAGTTCCGCGCGGCTGCTGCGGCAGTTCCAGCAGCTGGCCAACGTGGTGATGCTGGCCAGCCTGCCGATCGCGGGTTGCAGCCTGGCGGTGAGCGTGGCCGGCGGGCTGAGCGACCGGCGGCGGCCGTTCAGCATGCTGCGGCTCACCGGGGTGCAACTGCGCACCCTGCGCCGGGTGGTCGCGCTGGAGACCGTCGCGCCGCTGCTGATCGTCGCGGCGGTGGCGATCGGGATCGGGTTCCTGGCCGCGCATCTGTTCCTGCGGGCGCAGTTGGGCTACACGCTGCTGGCGCCGAAGCCGTCGTTCTACCTCATCGTGGTCGGTGGGTTGGCGGTGTCGCTGGGCATCGTCGCCTCGACGCTGCCGCTGCTGCGGCGGATCACCGGCCCGGAGACCGCCCGCAACGACTGAGCCGTCCTCCGGCAGCGCGGTTGCATCTCGAGCCGACGGCGCTCGGTTCACGAGGTGCAACCGCGCTGCGGAATGTGGCTCGGCTACCGACACATCGAGTAGCCCCGGCGACTGACCTCTCCGCCGGTCGTCGATCTGGTGTCGGGTCAGCCGAGTGGGACCTGCACGGCGACGTCGTGCCTCGGGTACTGCGCCTCGACCTGGTCGGCGCCGTACTTCTCGCAGAACATCTCGACGACGTGGTTGACCCGGTCGGCGTCGGTGATGGGGGTGGCGCTCGAACTCAGGGCCGTGCCGTTCGCGGCCAGCTGGACGAACGGGGTCCGCCGGACGTTCTTGTACCAGTCGCTGTCCGAGCCGGTGATCGGCACCAGGAAGACGCTGTCCTCCTCCTGCACGAACCACACCGGGTGCGAGATCTGCCGTCCGGTCTTCCGGCCGGTCACGGTGATCTCGACCTCCTGTACGCCCTGCAGAGCGTCCCTGATCACGTTGCCCACGATGCCTCCGCCAGCCTCCCGACGTGCTCCCGCTCGCCAGCCTATGAACCGGCGCGCATGCTCGTCCCGGATTCCGGCATCCGGCGGCAGGCGGGGTGGCCGAAGGCTCCGGCCTGGTGTGCGAGCCGAATCGGGCGCTCCCACCCGCTCCCCGGACGGCGCCCAGCCGCCACCCCACCTGGCGGGACGCACCCGGGCCCCCGCCCCAGCCGCCTGGCGGCACAGGAGCCTCGCCCGGGTGCGCCCGGTCAGCCGCCCAGGGCGAGGTCCGCCACCTCGGCGGCGCACCCCCAGGACAGGGTGACCCCCGCCCCGCCGTGGCCGTACGCGTGCACGAGCCGGCTGCCGCGCGGGCCCGCCGGCTCCGGGTCCACCTCGACCCGCGGGCCGCCGTGCCGGGCCGGCCGCAGCCCGATCCGCTCGCCGAGCACCGGCGCCTCGGCCAACTCCGGCACCAGCGCGACGCAGCGGCGCCGGATCGCCGCGGCCGTGTCCGGGTCGGGCGCGGTGTGCCCCACCCCCGGCTGGTATGTGCCGCCGAGCACCACGTCGTGCCGGCGCGGGTGCACGTACGTGATCCCGGCCGGGTCGTCCTCGTCACGCACCGAGACGGTCAGGCCCGGGTTCGCCACCAGCACCAGGTGCCCGCGCACCGGGTGCACGGCCGGGTCGCCGGCGAGCTGGCCGGCGGCCAGACCCGTCGCGTTGACGACCGTCGGCGCGGTGTCGAACGCGTCGGCGAGCCGCCGCACCCGGCGACGCAGCACCCGCCCGCCGCCGGCCTCCAGCCGCTGCCGTAGCCAGGCCAGGTATGGCGTCATCTCCACCGTCGGCGCGGTGAACCGCAGCAGCGCCGTGTACGGCGGTCGCGCCGGCTCCGCCACCAGGTCCCCGCACGCCTCCGCCCACCAGGGCGGGCCGGCGTACGGCTGGCGCAGCAGCATCCGGGTCGGCCGCGCGACCACCCCCGGCACACCGTCCGCGGCCTGGCGGCCCAGCTCCGTGTGGGTCTCCCGCGCCCAGCGCAGCACCCGCGGGTCCTGGTCGGTGTGGCTTGGGTACCAGACGGCGGCGGCCACCGTGGACACCGTGTCCGCCGGGTCGTCGGCGGCCAGCACCGTCACCCGCGCCCCCCGCCGCTGGAGGGTGACCGCCGCCGTCATCCCGACGACCCCACCCCCGACCACCACCACGTCCGTCGCTGCCGTCATCATCCGCTCCCTCGCTCGTGCCGTTGGTCTCGGATCGTCGCCGTCCCGGCGGGCCGCCGTCCAAGACGGATCGGACAGCCGGCGATAAGCGGGGCTTATGATCGATCCATGTCCGACGCGCCGACCCTGGACGCCTGGTTGGACCTGCGGCGGCTGCGCTACTTCGCCGTGCTCGCCGAAGAACTGCACTTCACCCGGGCCGCCGCCCGGCTGCGCGTCGCCCAGCCCGCGCTCAGCCAGCAGATCCGGGCCCTGGAACGCCAACTCGGCGTGCCGCTCGTGCACCGCACCAGCCGGGGCTGCCGGCTGACGGAGGTGGGGGCGCGGGTCGCCGACGAGGCCACCCGGCTGCTCGCCGAGGTGGACGCGGGGACCGCCCGCATCCGGGACCTGGTACGCGGGCGGGGCGGCCGGCTCCGGCTCGCGTACACGCGGTCGGCGCGGGGCGGCCGGGTCGACGCGCTGGTCGCCCGGTTCCGGGCCACCCACCCGGACATCGAGGTGGTCCCGGAGACGGCCTGGACGGCGCCGAACGTGGCCGGCCTGCTCGCCGGCCGGCTCGACGTGGCGTTCGTCCGCCCGCCTGTCGACGAGCCGGCGTTGGCCTGCCGGACGGTCGACACCGAGGAGCTGCTGCTGGCCCTGCCCGCAGGTCACCCCCTCGCCGCCAGCCGCCGCCGGGTCAGCCGGGCCGAGGTGGTCGACCTGCCAGCCGTGATGTGGCCACGCGAGAACGGCCCCGGCATGTTCGACCGCACGATCGCCCAGGTCTGGCCGCAGGGCGGGTTCCGGCTCGTCCGGCAGGAGCCGGACGACGAGCAGTTGCTGCGGGCGGTGGCGCAGGGAGACGTGATCGCGGCCGTCCCGGCCGGCCGCGCCCGCGCGCTGCGGCTGCGCGAGGTACGACTGCGCCGGTTCACCGCCCCGACACCCACCGTGGACGTCGCCCTGGCCTGGCCGCGCGACAGCACGAACCCCGCCCTCCGCCGGTTCCTCGCCCTGCTCGACTGAGGCCGGGCGAGAACCTGACAGGCGAAGATGTCGGACTTTCCGCCTCCCGCACAGGCGCCTTCACGAGCCGGAACAGGGAGGGTCGCAGGCCGGCCGCCGAAGGTGCGGCTGGCGTGAACGGTTTCCCACCGAAGGAACAGGCGGACGCGACGGTCCCGTCTGGCCATTCGAAGGTCAGATCGCGAAGTGTGATCGCGGACTTCGTAGACATGGTTGCCGTTTCTCTTCTTTCGTCCCGTCAGCTACGGACGGGTGTGACTGGGATCAGTTCGGTGTCGACGGGAGCGGCGACCGGAGGGTTCGCGGCGAGGTACCTGCCGTGGAGCTGCCCGCAGGCGGCATCGATGCCGGTGCCGAGCTGTCGGCGCCTGGTCGCGTGCACACCCCGCGCGGTGAGCCCGCGCACGAAGTCGTCCACTCGCCCGGAGGACGGGGCGCGGTGGTCCGGTGCCGCGCCGATCGCCTCGTTGTAGCGGATGACGCTGACGTGGAACAGCTCGGGTCGGGACCGCTCGTGGACAAGTTGGGCGAGAGCGGCGAGGTGGTCGTCGCTGTCGTTGACGTCGGCGATGAGCAGATAGGCGAGGTAGACCTTTCGGCGGCTCGTGGCGGCATGCCGGTCGAGGATGTCGAGGCTCCGCGCGAGCGGGAACCGTTCCTCGAGGGGGACGATGCGGGCCCGTTCCTGCGGGAACGGCGAGTGCACGGACAGGGTGATCGTCACCTGCGGGTGCTCGTCGACCAGGCGTGCCAGGTTCGGCGCGAACCCCACGGTCGACACCGTGACCCGGCGTGCGGACATCCCCGCGTATCCGGCGTCGGTCAGCAGGGTGAGCGCGTCGAACACATGGGGGTTGGCGAGCGCCTCCCCCATTCCCATGAACGCGACGCTCGCGGGCCTGGGCAGCCCTTCGCGGGTCCAGTGCGGGTGCATCACCTGCGCGACGATCTCGTCGGCGGTGAGATTGCGGACCAGGCCCACCGCGCCGGTCGCGCAGAAGGTGCAGCCCAGGCCGCACCCGGCCTGCGACGAGATGCACATGGAGTCCCATCCGGCTCGATAGTGCGAGACGACGGTCTCGATGCGGGCACCGGTGTCGGATGCGAAGAGCACCTTCTCAACCTGCTCGTCCCGTTGCACTTCCAACGGGGTCAGCGGATGCAGCCGTGGGCCGAACTGCTCTGCAAGATCGGCGCGCAGGCCGGCCGGCAGTGCGTGGACGTCGGCGAACGTCTCGGCCGTCGAACTCTGCCACGCGGTGATGAGCTGGCGGAATCGGAACGCCAGAGCGCCGGTCTGGGCAAGATGGTCGCGGATGCGCATCCAGCGGCTCCTCGTGGTCAGGACGGTGTTCACGAGTCGCCGCCCTTGGGAGGAGAGACCTCGCGTCCCCGGTAGAAGCCGCAGTGCTGGCAGGCGCGGTGCGGCGGCGTGGGCTTGCCGCAGGCGGGATTCGTGCAGGTGGTGAGCGCCGGAACGCTGGTCTTCCAGTGCGCGCGACGGTGGCGGGTTCGGGAACGCGACGTACGGTGCTGCATGGCGATGGCCTCTCGTGAGTGGTTGTGGCTGCCAGCGGAGCTGGCGGGACAACCGACCACGGGCCGTGAGTCGATGCGGCGAGAGATTCGATCGGACCTGCCGAGGCACACCCGCCTGCGCCGTCAGGCCGCTGCCTGGGTGACGGGCGATGGACGGATGAGTACGGAGAGGATCGAAGTCGCGCGTTCGCAGGCACGCACTCTGGACCGAGGTCGGTGCGGTGCGAACGTGCCGGCGAGGTTCACGCAGGGGTGTCGACGCCCGGGGCGGGCGGACTCACGCTGCGTCAGGAAACGATCATTCACCGGTGCGGGCGCTGCCCACACGAGTGAAAGCCACCGGCAGTTCGGTGGCTAGATTCTGTCGACCTCAATCATTCCCATGCCGGCCACCGTATCAGCCCATGTGTGCGCGCCCGGCGGCGGGGAGGTTCACCCGCCTCCTCCCCGCGCACATGGGCTACCGCGCGTCCGTCGCGTGGCCGTCGCGAACCGACGGAGCGCGCCCGTGAGCACGTAGGCACCAAGCCGGGCAGGAGTTCGGATGTCAGTCGGCGGCGGGGCGGAAGGCGATCGTGGCGCCGAGGGCCCCGCTGGCTGGTACGACGATTTCACCCGCGCCGGGCTTGATGTGTGGCACGTCGGCCGTCCGCAGGTGGTGCTCGGTTTGGGCGATGTCGTGTACCGCGACGGTGTAACCGACGAAGGCGGGTAGGGCTGGCGGACGCTCGTGGGGCAGGAGGTCGGGCAGCACGGAGGCGGCGACCAGGGTGATGGTGGCGTCGTCGAGGTCGAAGGTCGCGGTGGAGCCGTCGTGGTGAGCGGTGCGGCCGAGGTACGTCTCGTAGCGGCGCTTGACGTCGGGCAAGGCGCCGTCGGGTACGCACAGCGTGCATCCGATCAGGTCGATGGCACCGTTGGCGTGCTCCGGCTGCTGCTCCTCGACGGCGGCGGCCTTCTCGGCGACGCCGAGCCTGCCCTCGGGCAGCCGGCCGGGTGGCGCGCCCGCCTCGTCGTCGCTGATTTCCAGGTAGCGGGCGGGAACCATTCGGGTGCCCTTGGCGGTCTCGATCGGGCGCTGTATCGCGTGCACGCCGCCGTGGGCGACACCTGCGGTGTCGAGGCGGGCTGCAGCGCGGTCGATGTCCGGCGAGTCGAAGATGAGGATGTGCATGCCTTGAAACCGGTCCAGGCAGGCGGTGAGGTTCGCGGCGGCGCCGCGAACGGCGGCCAGGAGCCCGGGAAGCTTGTCGTCGGGAACGTTGATGGGAATCAGTTTGGCTTCCCCGGGGACCGGCTGGCCGTCCCTGACGACGGTCACGAGTTCGACGAAGTTGCGGCGCAGGTAGATGTGGGTGTTGGCTGCGCCGACCGGAAGGGCGGGCGCTCCCGGGGCGGCGGGCAGCGTCGGATAGGCCGGCGGCGCCACGGTGAAACCGAGCCGCCGGTAGGTCTCGATCGCCGCGGCCATGTCGCGCACGACGATGCCTACGTGGTGCAGGCCGTTGATGTCCGTGCCCATGCTTGTCACCTCTGGTCTTCTGACGCGCCATAGGCAGCGCGGCGGTAGTCGTCGGTGTGCCCGTCGAAGATGGCGATGACCGGCGGCGCGGCCGCGGCGAGCCGCGCCGATGGCGGCGGCTTCGCCGGTTCGAACGCGTGGCGGAGGGTGTCGGCCAGCTGATCGGCCTTGTCCGGCAGACTCAACTCCACCGCGTCGGCAAGAAACGGATCGATGCCGAAGAAGCCGAACACGACCGCCGGCAGGGTGTAGTCCAGATCCGCTGGACGCAGGTCCGCCCGCAGCAGGCCGTTGTCGGCGAGTACGCCCAGGTATTCGCGGGAGGCCAGCAGCTTGGAACTCTGCAGCGGCCGGCGGGCGGGGCTGGACAGGAACCGGTCCAGCACGTCACTGTCCCGGGTGAAGATCGCCCGCAGCACTGGTCGCGACATCGCCTCCAGGAAGAACCGGCGCATGTACCGGTGGAGCGCGATCTCCTTCGGGTCTTGGCGCATCGCGGCCACCACCGCGGTGAGCATCGCGACCGCCTCCCGCGCACCGACCGCGAAGAACAACTGTTCGCGGCTGCGCCAGTGCAGATAGACGGTGCCCTTGCCGACACCGGCGTGCCGGGCGATCTCGTCAATGGTGACCCGCCGGTATCCCCAGCGCAGCAGCAACTCCTTCGCCGCGTCCAGGATCCGGTCGGCGCGGTCGATCTGGCCCGGTTGCGACTCGGTCATGGCGCCCCTCTCTGTGACTGATGACCAGAATACCATTCCGGTCATCAGTCACGACGGGAGCGTCGAAGGCTGTCGTCACTGCGGTGGCGGGTAGCTCGGCTCCCGGGCGGGTGGGGCCGAACGGCTTTGTCGATTTCCGCTGTCGTGACTTCAGCGGCCTGCATCGTTGGTGGCGGTGGCCTGGAAAGGGGTCAGTCCCACTGGTCCTGGTTGAGGAAGCGGGCGAAGCCCCGCCACGAGTTGGGTCCCATCACGCCGTCGATCGGGCCGGTGTAGCCCCAGCCGGAGGCGAGTCGCTGTACCGCTTTCCAGGTGTTCGGCCCTGGTATGCCGTCGATGGGGCCGGTGTAGCCGTAGTTGCGCATGGCTCGTTGCAGGGCGGCGTACGTGTTCACGCCGGGCACGCCGTCGATCGGTCCGGTGTAGCCGGCGGTGATCCGTAGCCAGTTCTGCATCCGCTGGTAGAAGATCGGGCCGGGGATGCCGTCCTGCTCGGTGGTCGTCTTGGGCAGGCTACCGCCGCCCGGGTTCTGGCCGATGTAGGTCAGCGGGTTGATGCGTACCCCGCTCGGGTTGATCATGTGCCAGTGCAGGTGCGGGCCGGTGGAGCTGCCCGAGCCGGGGGCACCCACGGCGCCGCCCGACCGTCCCACGATCGTCCCGGCGCCGACCGCGGTCCCGTTGGCCAGCAGGAACTGTGACAGGTGCATGTACTGGCTGCGGTAACCGTCTGCGTGGTAGATCGTGACGGTGTGCCCGCCCGTACCGTTGTAGGGGATGTTCTGGATCGTGCCGGCGCCGCAGGCGGGCAGCGCGGTGCCGACCCCCATCCCGAAGTCGATCCCGCCGAGCGACCCGTAGTCGAGGTGGTCCTGCCAGGTGCCGGTGATCGGGTAGCCGGCGAACGGGTTGTAGATCGCCGGCGCCGCGTGGGCGGTGCCGGGCAGCCCGACGACCCCGCCACCGACAACGAGGGCGCCGGCGGTCAGAGTCGTGCTGCGCAGCAACGTACGGCGGCTGAGCCCGGTCGGTGGCCGGTCTGTCGCACCGCCACAGCAGTTGGGCTGAATCTCCTCACTCATCATCGGCTCCTCATCCGTGCCTTGTAGTGCGTGGATGACGACGAGACTAAGGGCATCGGACTGTACAAATATCGGCTGATCGACCGATCAGGGAGAGGCGCCGGATGAGGACGGGCGAGGCGTGCGTTCGACCGACAGCCGTCCGGGGCAGGAAACCAACCACGCACACCGTCACAGATCGTCGAGCTGGATCAGCCCGTCCTGGATGGCGCGCGCTACCAACATCGCCTTGGTGGGGGCCGCCCGGCCACGCATCGCGTACTTGATCCGGATGTGCTCCAGATGGGAGTTGACCGTGCTCAGCGAAATCCCCAGACGCTGAGCCACGAACTCCTTGGACTGCGACTGGAACCACTGGATCAGCACCTCGGTCTCGCGCGCCGACAACACCGGCCGGTGGGCGGAGCGGTCGCCGGCGAGCGCGCCCGCCAGGGATGGCGCGGTGTACGCCTGACCGGCCGCTGCGGCCCGGGTGGCGTTGAGGAGGTGTTCGGTGCCCTCAGCCTTGGTCAGGTAGCTCAGCGCGCCCAGTTCCAGGCACTGAAGTGCGATCACGTCGTC
>NZ_JBEYTP010000029.1:0-93758 GCF_040643125.1 Micromonospora sp. NPDC047465 | reverse complement strand
CCGCCGCTACATCATCTGGCGGAACAAGAACGCCACCGACAAGCGCCTACGTCAGGTAGTCAACAGGGCGAACGTTGCCTGACGCGGCACTAGTTCGGTGTCGCCGGTGAGAATCCAGCCGAAGCCCTCGTCCTCGTCGGGCGGAGTCAGCATGGCGACCGGTCGAGGGTGATCGCGGACCGGTCCTCGATGCGTCCGACGTAGACGGCCTCCGGGCCGATGCCGTAGTCCTGCTGCAGGAACCGGCGCAGGCCCGCTCCTACCGCACAGCGCTCGGGATGAGGGTATCGATGGTCGCTCGCCCTTCAGTGCACCGAGGGTCAGCCATGCGAGTTCTCGGACGTTGGCGGGGTGGTGCCCGTCAGCGATGGCCATGACGTCGGGGGTGGGCCGAATGCGCGACGACCGGCCCTCACAGCCAGAGTGGCGAGGGCAGCGTTGGCGCCACCACCAATCACAGCGCCGATGCCGAACGGTGCCACTCGACCGAGAACAATGATTCCCTGCTTGGTGCCGTACTTCGTGATGAAGTGTTTCCCCAAGATCTTGTTGATCTGACGCAACGTCTCGGCAGGCACCTTGGCGACAACCTGACGTCCCCAGTGTTGCCCCGTACGCTCGGCGACCTTGGTGATGGTGGCGGAGCCGGACCCGCCGAGCATGATTCCCATCACGATCGTTCGGCGCCGCTCGATCTCGTCGATGGGGACTCCGTGGACTTCGGCGATCGAGAGCGCGAAGAGGGCGCTCAGCTCAAGAGATGAGAGAGCTTCGCCGGCCGACAGTGCCAGTGCGACTCCCGTGCCGACGCCCGGCGCCGCCGCGGCTCCTCCAACTGCAGCACCCGTCCCGGTCAAGGCGCTGACGTACATCCGCTCCAGATTGCGGATTACCTGTGCTGGTGTCGCCTCTGGGTTCCGCTGGCGGGCTCGGGCGATGTTCTTGCGCACCAGTGGGCTCTGGACGGCGATTGCCTTATCCAAGAGGTCGAGGACTCGCTGCCCACGTACGGCTACTTCCGGGACCGGTCCGTCGAGGGCATCTGTTGCCATGCCTTGACCTCCTTAAGTCGTCCCGTCCCAACTGGGTCTCCCATTCGACCAGCCGAGCGGACCTTGCGCCAGATCGTCGAACGGTGGACGCCGTACTGGCGAGTTGGTTGATTGAGACCCCTGCGGCGTGGGCGCTTCGAACAGCGTCCACCTGGGTCGCAGTCAACCCGGTTACGCTGTGGCACGCGGTCGCGGCCAGATCCGAAGTCGTTTCCACAATGCACAGACGACACGCGGTGGTCGCGCCACGCCTACCGCTCCCGTCAGCGGGCTCTCGCACGACCGCCTGCCGTACTAGACTCCGACGACCTGCAGCCGAGGGAAAGCGCAGCGGGCGATGATCCACACGTTCAGGCTGGACGGTCAGACTTACCACCTCGACGCCGACACCGTCCGGACCCGGTTGACGGACCTGATCCGGGAGGACATCCGCGATCACTGGGTCGAGGTCGACGGTGCGCGATGGCCAGTGAAGCAGGTGTTCGAGTCCGCGTTGCGCGTACCCCGGCTCAGGTTCACCTCGCACACGGCCCTGCGGCACCTCCGAGCGGTGGGCTTCACGACCAGTCGGCTTCCCGCCGAAGAAGCGCATCCCGAGACGACGGCTCTCGTCCCAGCGTCGGACAGCGGGGCGGATCCGGCGGAGGCGTTCGCGACGCTGCTCGCCTTCATCGGCTCGGCCGACCTGACCCGACGGATCGCCGACCTGGAAACGCGGATGGACGGCGCCGACCGATCGGCGGCGGCCGAACTGGCCGAGGACTCCGGGGTGAGTCTCGACCTCCTGCTCGCCGCGCTGCTGGTACGCAAGCACGCCGGCCGGCTCAGCGACATCATCCACGCCGCTGTGATCACGCAGGTCGCACCGCTGATCCTCGAGGAGGGCGAGCGGGTGCTGCGGCGGCCGTCGCTGGCGGCCGGCAACGACCCAAGCCGTCCGTACGATCTGGAGACCGACCGCAGGATCGCCGAGTTCAAGATGTCGGTCTGGAAGGGTGCCGACGCGATGCGCCAGCGCGGCGCGTTCGCCGACCTGGTGCATCTGGCGCTGGACCAGTCCGGCCGGCGGGCTCAACTCTTCGTCGCCGGGCCGCCGGCGATCCACTTTCTGCGCGCCGCGAAGGGCTCGGCGGCCTGGGCTCTGAACCGGTCCTCCCCGGTGCTGCGGCAGCGGTTCGAGGAGCGGTTCGGCTCGCTGGACGTGCCGATCCGCGACTTCACCGCCGGCCCAGCGGGCCACGTCGAGCTGATCGACCTGACCGAGCTGCTGCCGGCAATCGCCAAGGAAGTCGGGTGACCGTCGGCGAGGCTGTCGTACCTCCACACGATCGGGGAAGTCATGTCCGCGCTGACAGCCGAGGTGAAGAACGCCCAGAGTCCGGTGGCCCGGTGGCTGCGGTCGACGTTTCCGCACCATCACGACGTGCAGGCCGACTACCGGGAGGCGGCCGGCGTCGCCCGGGTGCTGCCGTCCCCGGCGGTCGCGCTGGGAACCCAGGGCGCGGCCATCGACTGGTGGATGCGGTTCCTGGTCGACCCGGCCCCCTCGGTCGGTCTCGCCGCAGCCGGGCTCCGCGCACGCCGGGTGCCATGCCGACGGGCAGGCCTCGAACTGCTGCATCATCTGGGCGCCATCGACGACGAGGGCAGGGCCGTCCAGCAGATCCACCCTGCCCGATTCGCTGATCGCTCCGACGAGTGGTGGGCGCGAGTATCGTACGCCCTGGCGCTGCTGGTGGAGTTGTACCGGTCACCCCGGATCGACGGCTCGCGGCTGCTGCGGCTCGGCGCGGGAAGCGGAGCCGGTGACCTGCTCGCGCTGGCCAACGCCGACGAGGTCGCCGATCTGATCGCCATGCGGGACCTCGCCGTCGAGCGGCTGCTGCCGGCCCTGCCGTCCGGTCCCGTGGTGACCGGGACGACGTTCGACGGCAGCGCCGACCTCAACGCCGACGCCGACCTCATCGTCGGTGGCGTACTGGTGGACTTCAAGGCCAGCCAGGGAGGCAGGCCGCGGGCGGACGGCAGCCGGGCCGCCAAGCTGGCCCGCGAGGAGCTGGACCAACTGCTGGGGTACGTGCTGCTGGACTACTCCGACAGGTTCACGCTGGATACCGTGGCCGTCTATGCCGCCAGATTTGGCCACTACACCGCCTGGCCGCTGTCGGAACTGTGCGCCAGGATGGCAGGCCACCCGGTTGACCTCGCCGCACTACGGCAGGACTTCGCCGAGGTCGTACGGACGGAACTGTCGGGTCACCGACGACCGCCGATGGCAACGGTCGTGGCGTCGGAGCGGTGATAACACGTCCACCTCGGGAAACACCAAGCGCCGCACCGACTCAAGGCGGCGGGAACTGGCGGTCACCGCCCGTGCGCTCCAGGCACGGATGCCCGGCATCAAAGACACCACGATCGCCCGCCATCTCCAGCAGAGCGGCTGGTCACACGTCACCGCCGACCAGGTCCGAAAGGTGCTGCGCACCCACCCCCGCGCAGCCCAGGAAGCGGCCGGCACGGACAATCCCTGCCCGGACTTATGTTGCGCGTGCGGGTGGTCCCGGCGTCGATGGGAGTGTGCGCTGTTCCTGAATCCGACCGCGGCACGTCCGCGCGGAATCGACCGTGACGGTGGTGTTGGACTGCGTCCGGCGGGCAGAACTCGCACCGAACACCGGACTACACCGGCAGTCATATCGATGTTACTTTGAGTGCCCACAAAGGAGTTCGAACTGGGTGCCAGCGCCCCGAGCCCCCAGCTCGCCGCGCCTCCCACATGCGCCACGCCCGGCAAGGGACCGTCGCGAACTGCGCGCCTGAGCGTCCGGCGGGCGCGGTGTCGCCGCGACCGTCTATACGCGGCACGCCTGCACGTTGAGTCGCCGACGCTCAGCACCACGTGACGGGAGATGTTCTCGATGCACACACCGACTCGTCATCTCAAGCAGTTCGTGTTGAAGCCGACGGTCTACTGCTACCACAAGTGCCCGTACTGCGATCTTCGGCAGGACTTCTACAGCGGCATGGTCGCCGAGCGGAAGCAGGCCCTCAAGGTCCTTCCTCGCCGGGCCGGCGTCCGCATGCCCAACCCGGGCCACATGCCGCTGGCCACGGCGTTGCGCACGATCGACGAGGCCGCCGCCCTGGGGATGGAGGAGCTGCAGCTCAGCGGCGGCGACCCGCTGCTGTACCCGCACCTCATCGAGGTGATCAAGGCCGCGAAGCGGCACCCCGGCGTGTTCGTGCTCATGAACTCGGTCGGCACGGGTGTTACGGTCGACAAGGCTCGCGAGATCATCGACGCTGGGCTCGGCGCGTGGAACTTCTCGGTGGACACGCTGGACCCGGTGAAGTACGAGAAGCTGCGTGGCGTCCGCAATGCCCTGCCCACGATCATGAAGGCCATCGAGACGGTACGCGAGGCGGGATCGCACGTTCCGGAGTTCCGCATGAACTACATGTGCGTCATCACCCGCCACAACTTCCGTGAGATCCCCGAACTGGTCGCCCACTGTGTGGACACGGGCATCGCCTCGATCTATTTCATGAATGTCTACGGGGACGACACCGGCGAATCGCTGCTGACCGTGCCGGAGATCAACGAGTTCCGCGACCAGGTGGTCCCCGCGATACACGCGGTTCTGCGCGCCAAGGGAGTGCCGCAGATCGTCCAGGACAACGCCGAGTACGTGATGGGCACCATCTTCTCCCGGGAGAACCCGGACGAGAACTACGCCCAGGGCGTCTACTGGCCGGACATGGAGTCGGTCAAGACGGCCTGCCGCGTACCGAACTTCTACACCCTCATCGAGCCCGAGGGTTCCGCGCTGCCCTGCTGTTTGGTGGAGATCTCGCACGTCGGCGTTGTCGGCAACGTGATGGACACGCCCCTGGCCGAGGTGTGGACCGGTGACGCGTTCGAGCAGTTCCGCGAGAAGCGCATCCCGTTCTGCCGGAAGTGCTCGTCGCCGCGCAACATGACCCTCGGCCTCGTGCCCACCATGTGCCGGCAGTTCCGCCCATGACCTGGGACCTTCTCGCCACCGTGGTGGTGCCGGTCAAGGACGACGAGCGCGTCTACCGGCTCGCCGACAGCCTGCGACGGCAAACCCTGCCGCACGACCGCTACGAGGTCATCGTCGTGGAGAACGGCAGCCGGCGATTCGGCGACCTGGCCGCCGCCGGAGACGTGATCCGGTATCTGCGGCTGCCGGAGGCCAACTCGGCCACGGCGAGAAACGCCGGTCTGGCAGCGGCGCGTGGCCGGTATCTCCTGCTCACCGACGCGGACTGCGTGGCCGATCCTTCGTGGATCGAGCGCATGACGGCGGCGCTCCAGGAAGGGTCGGCGTCGGTGGTCGGTGGAGTGATCCGGCCGTACGCGCCAAGGACGTGGACGCAGAGGTACGCGATAACGATCGTCGATGGGCAAGACCGGCTGAACTACCTGCCCGCGCTGCACCTGCCGTACGTGGCCGGGGCCAACGCGGGCTTCGTGACGGACCGCCTGCGTGAGGTCGGCGGGTTCGACGAGGATCTCCGGTCAGGCAACGACGTGGACGTCTGCTACAAGCTCGGACTGGCCGGCTGCAGCGCCGCGATCGCGCACGACGCGGTGGTGTGGCACGAGGACCGACCCACGGTGCGGGCGCACTTTCGCCGGTTCCGCTTCTACGCCACCTACCAGGTGCTCCTGTTCGCCAAGTACAAGCAGCACTCAGGCAAGCGGCTCGTGCTCGACCGGTACCCGTTCCGGCGCGCCGCACAGGCGATCCTCGACGGCCCTCGCGCGGCGGCCCGACTCGTGCGTGGAGACGCCGGACCCGCCTCGCGGATGCTCCTCCAACTCATCGAGGCCGCCGGGGTGCTCGCCGGGGAGATCGAAGGAGCTGTCCGGTTCCGGCAGCCCTACCTGTGACCAGACGACGAACCCGAGGGCAGTGGAGGAGGCGGCTCATGAAGTCAGCACCGCTGGCGACCGACTGGACCACCCAACGGCAGATCACCCGCCGGGGTGTGCTGTGGCTTGGGCTCACCTGCGATGTCCGGTGCAAGTTCTGCTACGACGAAAAGCTCTCGCTGAACGCTAAGGCATGGATGCCGCCCGTCGAGGCGCGGGCCGTCATCGACAAGTTCCGGTACTTCTACAAGAACGAGTTCGTCGACTTCATGGGCGGCGAGCCGACCCTGCACCCCCAGGCGCTGGAGATCGTCAGGCACGCGGCCAACGTCGGCCTGCGCCCGACGATGATCACTCATGGCATGCACCTGGCCGACCTCGACCGTGCACGCGCCTTCGCCGACGCCGGAATCCACGACTTCCTTGTGTCGATCCACGGCATCGGCGACACGGTGCGCGAGATCCACGGCCGCGGCCGGGACAATTACTCCAAGCAGATCGCGGCACTGGACAACCTGCGTGAGCTGGGGATTCCGTTCCGCTTCAACGTCACGATGATCAGGGACAACCTGACCGAGCTGGAGGCCATCGCGGAGCTGGCCGCGGAGAAGGGTGCCCGCGTCGTCAACTTTCTGACCTTCAACCCCTACTTCGAGTGGTCCGCCGACCCGGAGATCTCCTTCCAGGCGCGCCATTCCCAGATAGCGCCGCACCTGGCACGCGCGATCGACCGGTGCACCGCGCTCGGTGTGGAGGCAAACGTCCGATACCTGCCGCCCTGCCAGCTACCCGGGCACGAAGCACACGTCTACACCGGTTATCAGCTGCCTTACGACCCGCACGAGTGGGACTACAACTCGTGGTACGACGCCGGGCACGACGGCGCGCCGGATCCGGCGTGGTACCTCGACGCCTCGCGCAGGCAGCAGCAGCGCCACAACTACGGCCACGTCGCGGCCTGTGCCGGCTGCGCGCTCCGCCAGGTCTGCGACGGCTTCCACAAGCAGTACGTCACCCGCTGGGGAGGCGACGAGGCCAGGCCCTACGACGGGCCGCTCATCGACGATCCGACGCACTTCGTGAAGCAACAGCGCAAGATCCGCTACGCCACCGGCGATGACCGCCCCGGGGAGGCGGATCCAGAGGCGCTCGCCGCGACCCGGCTCGCCATGGGCGACGACGGCAGAGCCGGCGTCACGCGGCAACGCCCACGGCGGTCATGATCGCCTTGGCGGTGGTGCTGGCGATTCTGGTACGGCAGTTGTTCATCCTCGCCGCGATCGTGCGATCGAGGAGTTTCCTGGCTGCCGCGCCCCCTCCGGCGCACCTTGCAACGGAGACGCCGGCTCTGTTCGTCGTGGTCCCGGTCCTGCGGGAGAGCAGCATCATCGCCGAAACCATCGAGCACATGGTGCGCCTGACAGACGGGCACCGGGCGCGGGTCGTTATCGTCACCACGGAGCGGGAAGCCACCGAGCCCTCCCCGGGCGGCGACACCGCGACGATGGTGAAGGAGCTTGCCACCACCGGGACGTTCACCCACCTGCACTATCCGGACCCACGCGGGCTCAAGGGCGACCAGGTGAACTTCGCTGCTGCCCACTGCGCGTCGACCCTGCTCGGAGGCGGCTCACCCGCGGAGGCGTACGTCGTCTGCTACGACGCCGACTCGCGGCCGCCACTCGACGCACTGATCCGCTTCGAGGCCGCCATAGCCGCCAACGGTGAGGCGAGCGTCTTTCACCAGTCGGCCCGGTTCGAGCTACGCGGGCCCACCGGCCCTGAGGTGGGGGCGTTAGGCAGCCTGGCCCAGGCGGTCTGCGATGGTGGCGCGCTGCGCGCGAACCGGTTCGTCCTGGGGTTCGAGATCCCCCGACTGGTCAACCGGTCCGGCGAGGTGGGGCAGCTCAAGCGCGCCGCCTGCTCGTACGTCTACGCCCACGTCACCGGGCACGGGCTGTGCGTCCGGCTGTCGTTCCTGCTGGATCATCCGCTACCGGCTGGCTCGCCGCTGGAGGACATGCAGTACAGCTTCCACCTGGGGTCACACGACATCCTCATGGTGCCGGTCGCCGGCCTCGACCACGCGGCGGTGCCCGACACGATCACGGCCCAGGTCCGGCAGGCTTCGCGCTGGTTCTTCGGACCGGCCCGCGCGGTGCGTTACCTCCGCGATCCGTCCACCGGGCCCGGCGTACGCGGGAAGCTCCAGGCGGCCTCGGCGCTCGGCTCGGCCGGCGAGTGGCTCGGCTGCGCCGTCGTGGTGCCGGCGATCCTCGCGGCGCTGTTCCTCGCGCGCGGGCCGCTTCAGCTCGCGGCTGCCGCTGTTGCCGCGACCTACCTCGTCCAACTCCTCGCTACCGACCTCGCCCTGGGCACGCCCGGCGCCCCGCGACGGCGCGCGACCCGTGTGCTGGCCTGCCCCCTCGCCCACGTTCTGTTCGGCATCGGTGGCTTCATCGGCGCCGTCAACCTGCTGAGAGGAGATTCCGGCATCGGGAAGACCGAGCGCCGCTAGACCATGACCTCACACACTGTGATCGTCGCCGTCGAAGGCCCCTGCTGCGCGGGCAAGACGACCCTCAGCCGAGGGCTGCTGAAGGCGCTGCCGCAGCTGACCATCGCACACGTGCGGTGCTACGCCGACTTCGCCGGCGGTGGCCGCCACCTCCCCGACCCGGTGCCCCGGACTCTGGCCGAGGACGCCGCCGGGTTGCAGGAACTCGTCCGCCTCGAACGGGCACGCACCGACGCGGCGCTGCGCTCCGACAGCGACTTGATCTTGCTGGACCGGGGGGCGCACACCCTGCTCGCCCATCGGTACGCCATCGAGCAAGTGACCGGGCTGAAGTGTTTCGGCCCGGCGCGGCGCGCCGTGGCGGAGGAGCGCCTTCCGACCTGGCCGGATCTCGTACTATATCTGGACATACCGCAGGAATCAGTGCACGAGCGCAACCGCGGGAAGTTCCCGCACGACAGCATCTTCATCGAGGCGAAGTTCAACGCGGGGATCCGGTCGTACTACACCGGGATCACCGGAGAGCAGGATATCGTGTGGCTCGACGCGACGCTCGAACCCTACGAGCTGGTCACACTCGCCGAGGCAAGCGTCAGCCACCTACTGACCACAGCCGCCGCCGACCAGGAGGGGCTTCCTCGTGAAGCAGCTGCCGCTATCGGGCAAGGTCGTCTTCGTGGACTGGCACAGCGTTCTGTCGCGCGACCCGTTCTGGATGTCGATACGCGAGAGCGCGACGCATCCGTTGAAGGCGCAACTCGAAGCGAATCTGGCCGAGGTGTTCAGTAACAAGGCCAACGAATGGATGAAAGGGCTGCTTTCCTCCGAGGAGATCATCCGCTCGATGAACATCGAGCTCGACGGCCGATTCGGCGACGACTTCCTGACTCGGCGACTGTACATCGACTGCGCGAAGATGCGGGTCAACGTCGAACTGTTCGAGATGCTTCGCAAGATCAAGTCGTACGTCCTGGTGGTGTTGGCGACCGACAACATGGACTGCTTCCTGCACACGTTCGACAAGGCACGCTCCAGGAAACGACGCCCGACCCCGCAGTCCGAGACACTCTCCGACTGGGCGATCATTCTTGACGACATCATCTGTTCCAGTGAGGTAGCGGCATTGAAGGCCGAAGACCCCGAGCGCTTCTTCGGCCCCTGGCTCGCCGAGCACGGTTTCACCTTCGCCGACGCCGCGCTGATCGACGACCGCGCCGACAACTGCACCGCATTCGCCGCGCACGGGGGCAGGGCGGTGCAATACAAGATGGGTGTCGGTGACGTCCATGACGTGTTCGAAGCGCTGACCGGCTGGGTGGACTCGGAGACTGTCGCACCCACCAGGTCCAGCATGACCGAGAGCGAGAGCAGGGCCTGAAAGGGGCTCGACAGGCCATGCCGGAACCGTACACACGCCCCCGTCGCCGCCGTTTCGTCCTCGAGTTCGTCGGGCTCGTCCGCCAGCGGGAGCTTTGACTTGTCCGGCGGCCTGAGCACATCCTCACGCGCCTGGTGGCAGGTCAACTGCGCAGCCGCTCCCGCGGCGGCACCTGCCCGCTCGTAGCCGCCCCAGGTGTCCAGGTACTCGTATGAGCCGTTCACCTGACGCATGCGGACGGCCCAGTACACCGACCCCTGCATGCGTACTGTCCAGTAAGCGCTTTTCATCGTGGGTTTTGGCTGGTCGGGCCGTGATGTAGGGCGAGGATGGCCTTGATGATCGCGGTGGCCCGTCGGGGGCAGCAGCGGAGCTTGGCCAGAATCTGACTCGAAAAGAAGCTGGCACGGTGGGGTGGTCAGTTGGGTGCTGGTGGGAGGTTGTCGCCTCCCAGCGCGTGGAGTTCTGCGAGGAGACGGCGTCGGCGACGCTCGGCTTGGTGAGGGTTGGTGACCCAGTGGTCAGGGCCGAGGTCTTGGTAGTCCCTGTCGTTGGTGAGCATGTGCCATGTGCTGGTGATGATCTTGTGCATGACTGCGACGAGTGATCGTTTCTTGCCTCTTCGGCGATGAACGAGGAGCTGGAGGTGCGGCCCACCTCGACCGGCATGCGGTTGCGGTTGCTGTGGCGGCCGACCC
The DNA here is from genome assembly GCF_040643125.1 of Micromonospora sp. NPDC047465. Taxonomy (NCBI): domain Bacteria; kingdom Bacillati; phylum Actinomycetota; class Actinomycetes; order Micromonosporales; family Micromonosporaceae; genus Micromonospora; species Micromonospora sp. NPDC047465. The sequence goes on along the minus strand of NZ_JBEYTP010000029.1, from coordinate 83,212 downwards.
GCGACGCCCCGGCCGGGCTGGCCGAGCTGCGCGCCAAGCAGTTGCGGCAGAGCACGGACGTCTGGAACGACAAGGACCGCCGCGCGGTGGGCGCCTTCCTGCAGGAGCAGATCAACCGGGAGCGGCTGCGCGACGACGCGGCGACCTGGTCGGAGCAGCTCACCCGCGCGCTGGACTACCGGGCGTGGCACGAGTTCACGATCCAGCGGCACCAGGACGGGCAGTGGCGCCCGGCGACCGGGCCCGCGTCCGGCGGTGAGCGGGTGCTGGCGGCGAGCGTTCCGCTGTTCGCCGCCGCGTCGTCCTACTACGGCTCGGCCGGCAACCCGTTCGCGCCGCGGCTGATCGCGCTGGACGAGGCGTTCGCGGGGGTGGACGATGACTCCCGCGCGAAGTGCCTTGGCCTGCTGGCCACTTTCGACCTCGACGTGGTGATGACCAGCGAGCGGGAGTGGGGCTGTTATCCGCAGGTGCCCGGCCTCGGGATCGCCCATCTGGCCCGGCACGACGGCATCGACGCGGTGTTGGTTACCCCGTGGCGCTGGGATGGACGCGAACGGCACCTGTTGTCCACGCCGGAGCGGCGGGCGCCGCGGCAGCGGAACCCGCAGCAGGACGATCATCAGCCCGAGCCGGGGACGGCACCGGGCCTGTGGGATGTGCCGTGAGCGACCTGGAACGGCTACGCCGGCAGCTCGGCGGGGCGGAGACCGAACGGCTGTTCCAGCGGTTACGCCGCCGCATCGCCCGGGGACAGCCGCTGACCGGCACCCTGAGCCTGGACGGGCCCAGCCCGGACGAGCGGCGGGCGGTGGAGCGGGTCCTGGGCCGCCCGCCCGGTCGCGGCAGCACCCTGACCATCAACCTCGACGAGCTGGATCGGATCATCCGGCGCAGTGGAATGCACGCCGATGGCTTGGCTGGGGCGGTCGAGGCGCTGACCGGAGGCGTCGCGGTGCTCGCCGAGGTGCGGGCCGCCGAGGCCGCCGCCTGGCAGAACTCCCTGGCACCACTCGCCGCGCTCGGCGGCGTGCGCGTCGAACTGGCCGAATGGTGCGGCGCCTCGGGCACGGCCGCGCTGCTGCGGCGGCTGGCCGGTGCGCCTCCGGCGGCGGCGCGGCTCGTGGCCGACCTGGTTGCCGTCCTCGCCGCGCTGCCTGCGGACGGGGAACCGCTGGCCCGGATCGCGGCCCGCACCACCGGCGACGCGCACGCGCTCGACGCCGGCCGGGTACTGGAGACAGTGGCCCGCTCGGCCATCCGGGCCACCTGGTGGGGGGACGCACCACTGCCCGAGTCGGCGGCTGAGCAACGCCGGATGCTCTGGTACGCCGCCGGGGTGTTCCTCGACGATCTCTCCTCGACTGTGCTCGCCGTCAACCTGCCCACGATCCCCGGATGCCGGCTGCACGACCTCGTCGCCCCCGCCGCCGCACTCGGGGAGCCGGTCGTCGTGACCCTGCGCCAGCTCGCTCGCGGAGAGCCCCGGTTCGCTGCCCGGACCGTGTACGTCTGCGAGAACCCCACTGTGTTGGCCGCCGCAGCCGACCAGCTCGGTGCGGCGTGCCCGCCGCTGGTCTGCGTCGGCGGCCAGCCCAGCACCGCGGCGCTGCGGCTGCTGGCCAACCTGGTCCAGTTCGGCGCCCGCCTGCGGTATCACGGCGACTTCGACTGGGGTGGCCTGCGGATCGCCAACCTGCTACACGGCAGAGTGCCCTGGCAGCCGTGGCGCTACGGGACCGCCGACTACCTGGCCGGGGCCGCGGCCCGCACCGACCGGCCGAGTACCGGAGGGTCGCTGAGTGGCACGCCGACCGACGCGGCCTGGGATCCGGGACTCGCTGCGGCGATACTCGCGGCCGGGGTCCGAGTCGAGGAGGAACTGGTGCTCGACGACCTCATCGCCGATTTGTCGGCGGCGACGGGACATTGAAATCGCCGCTGTCGGCCTGCGGGGCTTCGCCGCTGGCTACTCCAAGGCGCCAGGCGGCGCGGTTTTGAGCCCGAGGCGCAATGGCGGGCGGTGCCGGCTCGGTGGCCGACTCCTGCCCGGTGGTGAGGCTGGCCCAGGCGTGGGGTCGGCCGACCCCCGGCCGCTGCGACGTTCGTGATCCCGGCGCGGCCGGGTGGCACCTGATCACCGAGCCGGGCAGGGGCTACCGCCCGTGATCCGGGTCTTGGTCGGCTCGTCGCGGTCGCGACTTTCGGGTGACGTCGGGTGCTCTTGGCAGCTGCCGCCGAAGGCCTCCCCGTGGCCGTCAAGTAGGCCGGTCGGCCGCAGACCGGTCTGCGTCGGGGTTCCTCCGGCCCCGCTGCGGATCGGTCTGCGGCCTCGGACGGTGGGCCGCCTCGACACGGACGGCCCACCGGCTCGGCTCAGCCGACGGTCACCAGGCCGATGTCGAGGGTCGCCTCATCGCCCTCCGCGAGGTTCACCGGATCGCTCTGCGCCGTCACGTAGTCCCAGGAGTCGTAGGTGACATGTACGTCGGAGTCGGTGGCGTCGTCGCCGACGTTCGGGGTGGTGAACTGGTACGAGCCCGGCGCGAAACCGGCCTCGAGCAGGTACTGGCCGGCGTGCACCGGAATCCGGTACGTGCCGTCCGCGTTCACCGACACGCTGACGGAGGCACTGCCGTCCGCCGGCACGAGGGAGACGCTGAGCTGGTCCAGTACGGGCGTACCCTCCCCGGCGTCCCGCTGGCCGTCTCGGTCAACGTCGAGCCAGACCCGCCCGCTGACGTATGCCGGAGTTCCGTATTCGAAGCCACCCTCGTGCACGCTGCCGGCCGGGTCCTCGCCGGGGGTGCTGGTCGAGAGCGTCACGGTCACCGGCAGCCGGTCGCCGGGCTGACCGCCCGCAGGTACCGGCCCGCTGAAGGAAAGCGTCGGCGTCACCGCGCCGACCGCGAGGGGACCGTTGGCGCAGTCCCATTCCCGATCGACCACGATGGTGGTGCACTGCCAGGACGGGTCGGACTGGTTGCCCACGCCCCAGAACAGGCCCGGCGCGGCGACGACGTGGGCCCGCACGTCGGCGGCGGCGACGTTGCCGGCGTTACCGAACCGCATCGGGTACTTGACCCAGTCGCCCTCGATCACCTGGTAGCTCGGGATCGGTACGGCGCTCTCGACGTGCAGGTCGGGGTAGACGATGCTCGCGTCATAAATGACCGACTGACTGTCGAGGTTGTTCCCGGTGGACGACTCGTGGCTGGTCGTCGTGCCACTGGCGGTGATGGCCACCGACTGACCGTCGCTGCCCTCGCTGAGCCTGATCGGAAGGCTGAGCGGGGTGGCGCTCTGTCCGGCCGCCAGAGTGGGGTGGGTGCACCGGCTCGGCCGAGCCAGGACGCACTGCCAGGGCGAATCCGTGCCGGGGCCCTCGCCGGCGATGATGGCGGTGGCGGGAATCTCGATCGTCACCGCGATGCCGTCCGCGCTCGCGGCCCCCGCGTTCGCGACGTGGATGTCAGCGGTGACGAGCTTGCCGTTCACCGGGACCCGCGTGGGGCTGACGGCGAGATCGACGGAGAGATCTGCCCGATTCGGGGCGGCTGACGCGGGTACAGCAGTGGCCGCCGCGCCGAGACTGGCGGACAGTGCGATCAGCGTGAGCAGGACGCCTGGACGTCGCCGAAGGATGGACATGCAACTCCCTGGTTGGAGGGGGTGCTCGTACGTGCGGCACCTCTCGGATCGGCCGATCCGATCGAAAGATCGACGCCGGCTCTGCCCGAAATGGCGGCACATCGATCAGATGCGTTACGTCGGTCGATCAACGGATATGGCCGACCAGGACAACGGCGGGTTCCGATGGGGGCGTGTGCGCGGCCAGGACGGATGTGCCAAACGGCAACGATGCCCCGACACCCCCTCCCCCAACCCTCCTGCCGGTTGCGAGGCTTTCCGGCTCGATGTCAGCGGTAGGGCACGGTCCCGTCAGAGCAGGGTGTCGCCGTGCGCGTTATCGAGACGGGCGAACAGACCGGGGCCGTGGCCGTCGACGTGCTGGTGGCGTTCGCAGCGGCCGCCGCCGGTGGCGATGGTGCAGCGCCGGCCCTTGCGGTTGATGGCGCCGCACCGCACCGCCGGGTCGTGGACGTGGCACATGCCGCATGGCCGAGAGTCGATCATGCAGGGGCTGGCGCTTGGTCGTGGTGGCCGAGCAGCGTTTGGCCTGCTGTCCCTCGACCGAAGGCAGCGCGGCCGTGAGCGTGTCTTCGACCGGTGTTCTCGGCGGCGGGACGGGTGGGTGCCCGCGGCGGCTGTTCGGCGGTGGTGGTCCGGGAGTAGAGCAGCCGTCCGGCGACCTGGGATCGTTCTTTTCGTAGCCAAGGTGCTCGGTCATCTCCTCGTTCAGCTCGGTCTCCAGGACCGCCTTGGTCAACTGCTTAAGCAGCCCGTCTGGGCCGGTCAGCGACAGGCCCTGCTCCTTGGCCGACCGGACCAACTCGGCGGCGGCCTCGCCTCCGCTGCCGGGTCGGCCGCTTCTTGCGTCCGGTCTGGTCGTTCAGTGTCGCGGTCATCACGGCACCCTCCTCACCAGGCACAACGCCTGGCGGGTCAGGCCGGAAACACCGTTAGATCCACAGACCCGGCAGCGACGGGGTACGGCTCCGAGGGCCGCGACGTCAGCCACCACTGGCAGGGTCAAGCGTCCAGGAGTTGATGTAGCCGGTGTCGCGGCGGGTAGTGTCCTGTACCCGCAGCTTCCAGGTCCCGTTGCGTGTCTCATTCGACAGGTCGACGGTGTACGTCTCATCGAGGTTGTCGGCGCTGCCGCCACCGCCGTTGCGCAGCAGGTACGTCGAGCCGTCCGGGGCGACCAGGTGCACGACCAGGTCACCCCGGAAGGTGTGCACGATGTGCACCTCGACGGTGCTGGTCGCGGAGGCGTTACCCGTGCAACCCGACACCGTGACGCTGCTCTCTGCCGTGGAGAGATCGGGGATCGTCACGTCGGTGTCGTTCGTTGCTCCGCAGTCGGGCGGAACGGTGCCGCCGCCCAGGTCCAGCGCCCAGGAGTTGATGTGACCGGTGTCAACGCTGGCGGCGTCCTGTACCCGCAGCTTCCAGGCGCCGTTGGCGGCCTCACCGGCGAGGTTGACGGTGTAGGTCTGGTCGATGTTGTCGGTGCCGCTGCCGGTCCGGTTGTGCAGCAGGTAGGTGGTGCCGTCCGGGGCGACCAGGTTGACCACAAGGTCACCGATGTAGGTGTGAACGATGTGCACCTCGACGGCGCTGGTGGCCGAGGCGTTGCCGGCGCAACCGGAGATCACAATCGTGCTCTCCACACTGGAGTTGTCCGGGATCGCCACGTCGGTGTTGTTACTGTCGGAGCAGCCGCCGCTGGTGGGGTACACCGCCCACGTGAACGTGGCGCTCCCCGATCGGGGTGGACTTGCCGAGTCGATCGCGGTCACCGTCACCGTTGATGTGCCGGCTGTCGTCGGGGTACCGGTGATCTGGCCTGTCGACGCGTCGATCGACAGCCCGGCGGGCAATCCGGACGTCGACCATGAGTATGGCGCCGTACCACCGGAAGCGGAGGTGTTGAGGGACACTGCGACGCCCACTGCCGACGACTGGTCGCCCGAGTCGGCGACCACCACGTCAGCCGGGTCACCGGCGACGGCGGTGGTCCACAGCGCGTACGTCGCCGCGTCGCCAGCCCGGTCCAGGATGGTGTCGCTGATGTTGCCGGTGGTGTCGCAGGAGGCGTGGTAGCACGGGTCGAAGGCGGACTGGGTGCCACCCCACTTCGCCACTTGCTCCGCCGTCTTCCGGTAGCTGGCGCCCGCCGCCACCCCACTGGTTTCGATGCCGGCCGCATTGAATGACGCGTCGTCGGAACGGCCTGCGCCTTCGTAGTTTTCCTCGGTTTCCACACCGATCGAGTCGTAGTAGGCCTTTAGGACCTGCCCGGCTTCGCTGGTGATCCGGTTGATGAAGTAGCCGCCGTTGATCGAGCCGACCATGTCGAAGTTGTAGTAGGCCTGGATCTTTGCGCGTTCCGCCGCGGGCAGCTGGTCCACGTAGAAGTCGGATCCGTTGAGGCCCTGCTCCTCGTCGGTCCACCAGCCGAACCGGACGTGTTTGAGCATGGTCGGGTTCTGCGCGGCCAGGGTGAGCGCGATCTCGAGGATGGTGGCCGAGCCGGAGGCGTTGTCGTTGATGCCCGGTCCGGCCGAGACGCCATCGAGGTGGGCGCCCAGCATGATGACCTGGTCGGGATCGCCGCCGGGCCAGTCGGCGATCACGTTCGGACCGGAGCCGCTGGTACATCCCGATGTGCATGGTTGCTTGACCACGGTGAACCCGGCTGCGGTAAGCCGGTCGTAGACGTAGTTCACCGACCCGGTGTATCCGGTGCTCCGGGAACTGCGGTTGCCGCCGTTGTTGTTGGCGATCGTCTGGAACTGGTCGAGGTGCGCCTTCACGTTCGACAGTGAGAGGTCCGGCGACGTGAGCGTGGCCGGCGCGGCGACTCCGGTCTGTACGGCCGCAGGGGCCGGCGCGCCAGAAAGTACCAGCGCTGACACGGCGACCGCTGCCAGAACACCACGTCGGATGACATTGCTTCGTCTCATGACGCTTTCCTTCATGGGTGGTCAGGGAGAACGCGCGGGCAGCGCCCGACGTGGACGGCTTCTGCATTGTGCGCCTGGAGGCGAGGGTGTTCCGGTACGCCGATCGGCGCACCGGAACACTCTTCACATGCGGTAACGGTTCTCGGCTGTGCTACAGGGCGAGGGTCCAGGAGTTGATGTAGCCGGTGTCGCGGCGGGTGGTGTCCTGTACCCGCAGCTTCCAGGTTCCGTTGCGTGTCTCGCTCGACAGGTCGACGGTGTACGTCTCATCGAGGTTGTCGGCGCTGCCGCCACCGCCGTTGCGCAGCAGGTACGTCGAGCCGTCCGGGGCGACCAGGTGCACGACCAGGTCACCCCGGAAGGTGTGCACGATGTGCACCTCGACAGTGCTGGTCGCGGAGGCGTTACCCGTGCAACCCGACACCGTGACGCTGCTCTCTGCCGTGGAGAGATCGGGGATCGCCACGTCGGTGCCGTTCGTTGCTCCACAATCGGGCGGCACGGTGCCGCCGCCCAGGTCCAGCGCCCAGGAGTTGATGTGACCGGTGTCAACGCTGGCGGCGTCCTGTACCCGCAGCTTCCAGGCGCCGTTGGCCGCCTCACCAGCGACGTTCACGGTGTAGGTCTGGTCGATGTTGTCGGTGCCGCTGCCGGTCCGGTTGTGCAGCAGGTAGGTGGTGCCGTCCGGGGCGACCAGGTTGACCACAAGGTCACCGATGTAGGTGTGAACGATGTGCACCTCGACGGTACTGGTGGCCGATGCGTTACCCGCACAACCGGAGATCACAATCGTGCTCTCCACACTGGAGTTGTCCGGGATCGCCACGTCGGTGTTGTTACTGCCAGAGCAGCCGGGCAGGCCGTTGACGGTCAGCGTGAAGGAGGTGGTGCGGGTGGCTTCGGTGCCGGTACCGGTGACGGTCACGGTGTAGACGCCACTGGGGGTTGACGCCGAGGTGCTGATCGTCATGGTCGAGGAGCCGCTGTCGGAGGTGATCGAGGACGGGCTGAACGCGGCGGTGGCACCGGACGGCAGGCCGGAGGCGGACAGGTTCACCGTCTGGGCCGAGCCCCGGATCAGAGTGGTCGACACGGTCGTCGCGGTCGAGTTGCCCGGGTCCACCGACGCCGCCGCCGGCGAGACCGCCACGGTGAAGTCATTGGCCGCGCAGCTCGGGTCGTTGCCGGCCACGTTGACGGCGGTCCAAGCGGCCTGGACGGTCTTGTACTCGGTGGAGCACAGGCCGTACAGGTCGGTCGTCGCGCTGAGGGTGTAGGCGCGGGCGGTGTTGGCCGGGTTGGTGGTGTTGACGTACGAGGTGTTGGAGGTGAAGTAGGTGTCCAGGGCGCGGAACCAGATCTTCTCCGCCTTGGCCCGGCCGATGCCGGTGACCGCCGGCGCGGTCCCGCAAACCGGGGAGGTGCCGTACGGCGTGGCGCCGCTCCCTTCGGCCAGCATGAAGTAGAAGTGGTTGGCCACACCGGACGAGTAGTGCACGTCGATGTTCTTGGTGGTGGTCGACCAGCAGGAGTGTGAGGCTCCGTCCAGCGACGGGTTGTACATGTACCGCAACGGGGTCCCGTCGCCGTTGATGTCGATCTCTTCACCGACGTCGTAGTCGCCGGGGTCGCTGCTGTTGCCGGCGGAGAACTCGACCATGTTGCCGAAGATGTCGCTGGTGGCCTCGTTCAGGCCGCCCGACTCGCCCGAATAGGTGAGGTCGCCGGGGACGACGTTCTCCGTGACGCCGTGGCTCATTTCGTGCCCGGCCACGTCGATCGAGACCAGCGGGTTGGCGTTACCGTCACCGTCGCCGTACGTCATCTGGGAGCCGTCCCAGAACGCGTTGACGTAGTTGCTGCCGTAGTGCACCCGCGACGGGACGCCCTGGCCGTTGCCGAAGATGCCGTTGCGCCCGTGCACGTTCTTGAAGTAGTCGAAGGTCAACGCGGCGCCGTAGTGCGCATCCACCGCGGCGGACTGGTCGTTCGAGGGGGAGCCGTTGCCCCACACGTTGTCCGCGTCGGTGAAGGTCGTGCACGACGACGTGCCGTTGTTCATGTCGCACGTGTTGCCGTTGCCGTGCGTCGGGTCGACCATCTGGTACGAACTGCCCGACTGGGTCGTCGAGACCGTCACGGTGCCCGCGTAGACCGAGTTGCCCGTGCCGTCCACCATCTCGATCTCGTCGTAGGAGCCGATGAACTTCCCGGTCATCGCGTCACTGATCACGTGTAGCCGGGACGGGGTCTGCCCGTCCGGCGCCCAACCGGCGAGCACCGTCTCCCATGCCAGCCGGCCGTAGCCGCTGGAGGCCTCCACAAACAGCTCGGCCGCGCCGACCGCGGTCAAGGACCCGCGGAACTGGGCCTTGGCCGCCTTGGCCGCCTTCGCCGCCGACACCTTGGGTGTGGTGCCGAGCGTCAACGGGGCAACCAGTCCGACCGAGCTGCCCGCGTAGTCGCCGTCGGGCGCGGTGTGGATGACGATGTCCCCGCCACGGACGCGCAGACCCTGGTAGGTACGGGTGTACCGCACGTGCGCGGCGCCGTCAGCGTCGACCTTCGAACTGTAGACGGCAAACCGGTCGGCGCCCGAAGCCCGGACGACCCCCAGGTGCTGGCCCAGCGCCTGGTCGGCCCGGGCCACCGCCCCGGCCGGACCCGGCTCGGCGGGCGGTGCCGCCGACGCTGACGTGGCGGCGTTGGTCAGCAGGGCACCCACGAGTAGGGCAACGCTGGCCACTGCGATGGGTCTTCTCACGAGTCCTCCAACACAGAGGTGGCATGTGACGGCAGTCACATGCATCCACGTATATCGAAAGATCGATGAAGATGAAAGACCTTCAGCAGAAGCGACTTAACGTTCATTAAGGCCACCCCGGCTCACGGCCCCGGACGTGGAACCATCCCACCTGCGGTAGCGTCATTAGCAGCATGAGGCGATATCGATATCCACTGGTGGCAGCCATCGCCGTCCTCGGCGTGACGGCCGGCTGCGGGCAGGGATCCGACTCACCCACACCGGCGGCAACCCCGACCGGCATGAACGCCCCGAAGGTCACCGTGGAGCGCACCGGCGGCTTCGCGGGCGTACACGAAACCACGGTCGTCGAGCCCGACGGCGGCTGGACCCGCACCAGCCAGCGCGGGGAACAACGCTCGGGTCGGCTGACCGCCGAGCAGCAACGCGAACTGCGCCGCCTCGTCAACGATCCCCGGCTGCCCGGCGAGGCCCGGCCCACGCCCGGCGACAACCAGTGCCGGGACGGGTTCAACTACCGGGTCACCATCGGCGCCATCGTGATCAGCTACGTCGACTGCGGCAGCAATGAGCCGACGGCCACGAAGGCGGTGGTCGCATTCGCGGCGACCACCACCGGCGGCTGAACGGTCCCAAACCCCGCTGTCACAGGTCGACCTGAGCGCCCTCGACCCCGGCGAGCACGACCAGATCAGCTACTGGAAGCCGACCTGCTGCCGGACGGCCGTCACGAGGTTCTGTGAGGTGGGGAGGCGTACGACATGCGGGTGGTCCCCCAGGAGGAAGCGCATGAGGACCGGATGCGGGTGGCCGACGACTTCGACCGGTTCATTGCCCGGTTCTGGATCGAGAACCTTGCCTGGTACGAGGTGGTGGGCCGGAAGCGATCCGATGAGGAGCTCTCCGATCCGGTCTGGGAGTACGTACGCCAGTATGCGTCTGCGGACCGGTTGGCCGTGGGGTGACCGACAAACGGCGCGGTGGCAGTTCGGCTGGGCTGGGACGACGCGGTCATCGCAACACTTCGATCGACATGCGCCGTAGTCCTGGCCAGGTGGCCACCGCTGGCACGATGGCCGTCGCGGTCGGGTCGCCAACCCAGGAGCGCGCAAAGTTCCACTCTGGGGTGTTTCTCGTTCCCGCCTCGGTGATCGGAACCACCGCTCGGGCAGGCTCGGTGATTCCGCTCGACGTGAACGGAATTGTCCTCGGCCCGGAAGCCCTCGTAGAGGGCGCCGGACGCAGCTGAGTCGCCTCTGACCATGGTCAAGTACCCGTACCGGACCGATCATGCCCCGGATGGCGTTCAACGGCCGGGCTGAAGCTGTCAGTTGCCGGCGTCGTGGGGAACGTACCAATCACCGAGCACGCGCCGTAGCCCGTACAGCAGGACGCTGACCGTTATCGATGTTGCTATCCCGATGAGCACGCCCACGTACCACCGGTCCCGCGGATCACGGCCCGACGGGTCCGGCGGTGGTGGGTCGGTGGGATACCAGGGACGTTCCCGGGCGAGCCACCAAATCAGTCCCAGGCCGAGCGGCACCCCGGTGAGCAACCAAAACCAGAACCATCGGGTGCCTCGAGCGGGATCCGGTCCGAATACCAGCACGGTCAGGATGCTGAGCAGGAGCACCACCGGCAGCGCCCGCACCGGCAGCGGGGCATCCACGCCCTGCCAACGCGGCTGCAAGTTAGCCGACTGCAGCGCCTGGTCGAAGGCCGCGGCCAGGGGGCCGGAGTGCTGCATCGCATCGAAGAAACCGGGAGAGACGGAACCAACAGAGCCACGGTCGAACTCGGTGTAGTGCACCCGCCAGTTACCGGTACGCCAGACGAACAGCGGCCCGAAACAACCGGTGCACCGCAGCGTCCGTCCATCGGTCCAGCCCCATCGACCAGTACTGTCCCACCCGTCGGCCCACTGGTAGGACACCATCCGACCAGCAGACAGGTCGGACCGAGCCTGCGCCCTACTCGCCTCACGCGGCGCCGACCACCAACTCAACGCCGCCCAGGCAACCCACACCACCACCAATACGATTCGCAGCACCCGCCACCACGAGCGCCGGCCACGGAACCCTTCCGCACCAGTGATGTCCTGCCCCGCTACGTCCCCCGTCATGGTGCGCATCGTGTCAGCACGACGCCCGGCGCCCAGCCGCAGGAAGCACCGACCCATCCTCCAGGGCATCGATTTTGTGATTACGTGGCTCTCGGCAAGAAGGTGAGGCAGGTTGTTGGTTGAGTCATTCCTTGCAGCCGACGCAGTCGACATGCTGACCGTCGGGATCGTTCCGGTCCTTGCTGGGCGGACGGCAACTCTTCCCCGGTGAACGTCCGACACTCGAACTGAGGCTCACGGACTACGCGGTTCAGGACGGCAAGGTTCGCCTGGTGCACAAGCAGCACTGAGCGGCCATCTGCCAGCGCAACGCCCGGACGCGCTGTCATCGACAGAAGCAGATGCTCGCACGGGCGGCCCAGTACGGCCAATCAACCCACGATCATCCGCGTTGGGGCTCGCGACACGATCGTTGACGGCACCCAACCACATCCTCGCTCATCACGCTGCCCACGTCGGCGTGGTGGCGCCAGCGGCGTCCAGGCCGGCTTCGACGTACTCGCAGATGAGTTCGGGGGGTGACCCCGCGGCGTGCAGTGCCATGTGAACGCGGATGTAGAGACGACGTCCGGCTGGCCGTTGCGGTCGGCCACGCAGGACAGCGTCTCGGCAGTGCGCCGGCAGACCGGATCGGCGAAGCGGACGATGAGATCTCCTCCACCTCAAGGGGGGCCGCTCGGAGGTGGGTCGTCTTGCTGACGTACTTGTCGCCCTCGCCTCCCATGCTGGCCCACGCGTCCCAGGCCCGTTCGGTGCGGATGACCTCGTCGGTCGACCAGGGCGGCCATGCTCGACGCTGTGGTCGCCGACCCGGCCGACGCAGAAGGCGAGAGTGATCTTCCTGACCCCGGCCCGCGGACGGCAGGACGGAGGTGGTGCTGGAGCTCTCCGGCGGGATGGGCCGGGGTCCGACCGCACCGCCGGGCAGCGTGCCCGAGGTGGGCAAGCGGCTCTGCTACACCGCCCTGTCCAACGTGTTCCTGCCGGCCGGGGCGTTCCCGACGCCCGAGGAGACCCCGTGGACGCACGGCGGCACGCCGGCGGCACGCGCCGACGACGGGCAGCCGCGAGCGACGGCGACCGGCCGAGGAATGGCCCTGAGGTAGCCGGACGGCCCGGGGCGGGGAGCCGAAGGTCACGGACCGGACAGGTGGTTCGGCCCTGACAAGGGGCCGCCATGGTGATCCAGGATGAAACGCGATACCAACGGACGATGCCATCCTCACGGGAGTTCCGAAATGAAGCGACGCACCCTTGACCTGCTGTTCAGCATTGGCGGGCTGGGCCTGACCGTCCTGCTGCTCATCGCCGGCCTCGTCCTCACCACGAACGCAAACTTTGCCAACGACTACGTACGCGACCAGCTCGGCGCGCAGCACATCACCTTCAAGCCGGCCGACAAGCTGACCGACGAGGAGAAGAAGGCGGACTGCCTGGTCGAGTACGCCGGCCAGAAGATGACCACCGGCAAGCAGGCCGAGTGCTACGCCAACGAGTTCATCGGGCTGCACCTGAAGTCCATGGCCGGTGGGAAGACGTACGCCGACCTCGGCGCGCCGGAGAGCGAGCTGCGGGCCAGGGTCGAGCAGGCCACGCAGACCAACGACCCGGCCCTGGCCGACCTGCAGAAGCAGTTGGCGGAGGTCAGCGGCCAGCGGGAGACCGTGTTCAAGGGCGAGACGCTGCGCGGCATGCTGCTCACCTCGTACGGCTTCAGTGAGTTCGGCCGTAAGGCCGGGCAGGCCGCTCTGGTGACGTTCATCGGGGCGGGGCTGCTCCTGCTGCTGTCGATCGCCGGCCTGGTGCACGCCTTCCGCACCCTGGCCACCGAGGTGTTCGCCGCTCCTGAGCCGACGAAGAACCGCATCACCGCCTGACCGCTGCCGACCCGAGCACCCCCGGTCTCCTCCACCTCTAGGAGGCCGGGGGCGCCCGCGTGCGCGGCTGCACGACTGGCCGGTCCGCAGCGTGGTAGCCCGCTGGAGCATCGAGGAACTGTTCCAGATCGGCAAAGGCCAGGTCGGCTTGGACCACTACCAGGTCCGTGGCTGGACCGGCTGGCACCGCTTCACCACTCTGGCCATGCTCGCCCTGGCCGTCCTGACCATCCTCGCCGCCCAGCAGCCCGACGCCGACCCGGAGATCATCGCGTTGACCGTCGCCGGGATCCGCCGACTCCTCAACGCCTTCGTCCTCGCCCGGCCACTATCACCAGCGCACACTGGTCGACCTGGCGACGAACAGCCCGAGCCCAAGCCCGACGATCCCACTACGGGCGCAAGAGCGGAGTCGCTGGCGCCGGAAACAGGCGATCCGCTGGGATGAGCGGCGGATTGTCGCCTACTCGGACTACGCACACGTCGTCAAGAAGGTCGTCTCGATTGCGGTACGCCTCGCCGCCAAGCGGGGCGTCTACGAGGACGACCTCTTGTTTGGTGGGGAGATTGACGAAGCGGACCTGCTCGCGGCGGAGGAGAAACGGACAATTAAGTGGGAGGCAGTGTTGATGCTGGGCGATGATGCGGTTGTCGCGGCTGCGCGGGGAGTGGCATCAGGTGACATTCCGCCTCATGCGCCTGGCTGTCGGCCAGTCCAGTGACTTGACGTGGAACCGGGCCGTACGGGCTACCGGTCAGGCACGAGGCCGTTTCTACGCGGCTGCCCGCAGGGACATCGGCGTGAAGTTCGGCGAATCATCCGAGCCGTACGAGTGGCAGATGTCCAAGTGGCTGGTCGAGAGACCCGATGATAGGCACAACGCCGCTACCCGTGACACTGGCGCCTGAACCGGCGTTCTCGCCGGGTGCACCGAGGCGCAATGGCCGCCGCCTCGGTAAGCGATCCGGCCGGCGGGCTCACGTTTCGCGCTGGTTCATCGTCCGGACCTGTCGGCATAAACCAGCCCTGTGGTTGCTCGCGCCGAGCCCGGGCGGCCACCGTGGGTCCACCCAGGGGTGGAGCGAGGACCAGGTGTCCTCCACCCGTTGCTCAACCCCGCGGTCGACGACCCAGCAGGTACGCCGTTCCTAACATCCATGTCAGCAACAAGCGATCGCAATCGCCCACGGCCGAGGCCGTTTCAAGCATTCAAGTTCGCGGCCGGTTGTTGCGAGAGGTTGGTCCGCCTGGCGAACCGACTCCGGCAAACTCACGAGACTCAATTAAGGAGGAGCGCCGTGCGCATTTCCCTTTCCCGCATCGCACTCACCACCGCCATCACCGCCACCACAGTGGTAGGCCTCGCCGGACCGGCCCACGCAGCCGATGCGGCCGCGTCGGTGACCAGTACGTATTGCGCTGGCTTGCAGGCGCAGTACACCAGCGACCTCAACATGTACCTCAAGTACAACATGTTGGCGCTCAGCAGCAAGGATCTGGCAACCCGCACCTTTTACAGCACCCTGGCGAGCCGCTACTTCACGAGTTACCAGCAGGGCCTCGCCCTGTACCAGGCCAACTGCTGACGCTGGCAGTGCGGCCCGACTGCGGGCTGACGTAGTGCCTCACCACGTCGGCTCCCGGGCTTTGCCTGGGAGCCGACACCTCGTCAGCGAGGGCCTACACGGCGGGCAGCCCGGCCCGCTGTGTAGGCCCTCGATGGCATCAACCCGGAGGTTACGGCCCCACAACGACGTTCGCGAGTGGCTTGCCCGCCGCGTACCGCCGGACCTGGTCGACCAGCAGCCGGCGAGCCCGGGGCGCCAACGCGGCGGTCAGGCCGCCGATATGGGGGCTGATCAGGACGTTCGGTGCGGACCACAGCGGGTGGTCGGCGGGCAGCGGCTCGGGTTCGGTGACGTCCACGGCAGCGTGCAGCCGGCCCGTGCTGAGCTCGGCGAGCAGCGCCTCGGTGTCCACCACCCGCCCCCGTGACACGTTCACCAGCAGGGCACCGTCGGCCATCCTGGCGACGAACTCCTTGCTCACCAGGCCCTCGGTCTCCGGGGTCAGCGGCGTGTCCAGGACAACAACATCCGCTCGTGGCAACATCTCCGAAATTTCAGAAACCGGCCGTACGCCGGGGCGGGCGCTCCCCGGCTGATCTCCACCTCGAACCCGGCGAGCCGGCGCTCGATCGCGGCGCCGATCGAGCCGTACCCGACGATCAGCACCCAGGCGTCAGCCAGCCCGGTCGACCAACCCGAGGCCCAGCAGCCCTCGCCCCCCGCCCGGACGAAGTCCGGCAGCCGGCGCCGGGCGGCAAGGGTCAGCGCCACCGCCAACTCGGCGGTGGCCGCGTCGTGCACCCCCCAGCCGTTGGCCAGAGTCAGGCCGGGCACCTTGCTGCTCTGCCGGGTCAACGCGTGTAGAGCTACGGCGGCCAGGTCTCCGGCAAGGGCAACCTGTACTTCCCGAAGGGTGCCGGAGCCCGGGCCGACGCACGGCAGTTAATAACCGAAAAGATGCAGGCCGGTAGTACTACGGGGTGCACCAGCGAGCGGCAACCAGGCACAGCGCATCGCTGCCGCCGGCTGGCGCAGGTTGACGCCCCGCCGTGTAGATCGGCCTGCACCTCGACCGCTTTTGTACTGCTCAGACGCCGCAGATGTATGCGGTTGGGGGCGCGTCGGCCGCGCCGAGGCAGTGGGCGTCGGGCACCAACCTGCTCCCCACCCAGGACTCCCGGCCTCTGTGAGGCAACGGCCTCTGCTGTGGCACGGTCAACGGTGGACCGTCGTTCCGCGGGCCTCCAAGCGGGTCGGGACATCGGGGTCGTCGAGGTGCGCCAGCGAGACGTCGAGGGTGTGTAGCGCAGGCAGCGACTCCAGCGCCGCCGCTCCCGTGCATTTCCCGGTCAGTACACGAGGACCATGCGCAGCATGGTCATGCCGACGAGGCGCCTGGCCAGCGGAAATCGCGGGCCAGGCGCCTCTGTCGTTGCCGGGCTGCGGCGGCCGGCGTGCTCGCGTGGTGCTCGTCCGGCGCGGCGGCTCACCTCAGCCGCTCGACTGCGGATGTCAAAGCGGCTGCTTCACCCTGGCAGGTGGCTCATGCCGAACCGTTGATGCGGAACCGCACCTCTTCGACGTTCGAGGCGATGCCGATCTGCTTCAGGTCGTCCTCGTCCACCCGGCCGTCGTGGTTGGCGTCCGGCACCACGTTCGGTGCGTCGTCGTACACGCCGTTGCCGTCCAGGTCGTCCACCACCGCCACGGTCAGCACCGACTCCGTGTCGACGCCGAACAGCGGCGCGCCGACGATCCAGTTGTCCCAGACCTGCGCCACATCCTCGCCCCGGTTGGTCACACCGGTGACGTTGAACAGGTTCGCCAGGTTGGTGCCAGGGCCGGAGAAGGCGCTGGTGGTCGAGACCAGCACGACCAGACCGGGCAGCCGGTCGTCCCGGCCGGGCGAGAACGTGCCCGGGAACGGGGCGGTGTTGTTGTGCGCGGCCGGGCCGGTGAGCTGGAGCCCGGAGAAGCCGGCCGCCTGCAGGCTCGGGTAGTCCACGGCGAGGTCGACGATCCAACCCCGCCCGCCGATCCCGGCGTTGTCTCCGCCGCGTGGCGTGAGCACCTCGACCCGCACGTCCGACGGGGCCGGCTTGGCCGACACCGAGGCCCCGGACGTGCCGGCGAGAGCGAGTGCGGCGGCGGCTGCGGTCAGCGTGAGCTTTCTCATGGGTACGTGCATGCTGCTCCTCCTTGAATTGTCGGGTTACGTCGTGGTGACGAGTACGGTCTGGCCGGTTTCGGTAACCACCTCCACCCGCCCCAGTTCGGTGCGCGGTATCGAGGTGGCGCCGTCCACCCGGGCCCGCCCGTTCGGGGTCGAGCCCCAGGTGGCTGCCTGCTCGCGCCGCCCGTCGGCAGCCACCGCCCAGGCGACGAACCGCCCATCGCGCGGCAGCTGCCACAGGTCCAGCACGATGGCCGTACCCCAGGGGCGGGCCTCAAGCTCCGCGTTCCCTGACGCGGTGAACCCTTGAGCGGCCGTCATCGGGGTCGTGGGAGCCCTGTCGGGGGACGGGCCGCGCAGAGCCACGCCGGAGAGAACCAGCGCCACCGCCGCGGCCGCGGCGGTGAGCGCCGTGGCGAGGCGGAGCCGGCGGGCGCGGCGGCGTACGGTCGACCGCTCGGCGCGTACCGCATCGACCAGGCGGGGCAGCAGCGCGGGAGGTGGCTCCGCGGCGGCGCTGTCGCGCACCGTGTCGCGGGCACGTGCCAGCAGGGCCGGCACCACCGCGAAGCTCGACAGCTCGTCCCGGCAGGCGACGCAGCTGGCCAGATGCGCCTCCACCGCGGCGCGGTCCGCGGCGCTCAGCCCGCCGAGCACGTAGGCCCCGAGCTGCAGCCGCATCGCGTCGTGTTCCGGGCTCATCGCGTCACCCCCAACTCCTCGAACGCTGACCGCAGCGCCCGCACCGCGTAGTACGCCCGAGACTTCACGGTCCCCTCCGGGATCCCCAGCACCGCCGCGGCGTCGGCGACCGTACGGCCGTGGAAATACATCTCCTCGACCACCCGTCGGTGCTCGTACGACAGCCGGGTGAGCGCCTCGGCCACCAGCCAGTCGTCGAGCGCCCGCTCGACCTCGTCCTCGGCGGGCACCCGGGCCAGCGCGTCCTGGTCGGCAACCAGCGTCGGCCGCCGCTGCTGGGCCCGCCACAGATCGGTCAGCACGTTCCGCGCCACCGTGAACAGGTACGCCCGGAGGCTGCGCCGCTTCGTGTCGAGGCGGTCGATGCCCCGCCAGACCCGCAGGAAGGCCTCCTGCACCACGTCCTCCGCGCGCTGCGGGTCCGGCTCGTACCGCCGGACGAACGCATACACGGCACCCGCGTGCTCGTCGTGCAGCGCCCGCATCAGCGCCTCGCCAGCGTCCACGCCTCACCTCCTGGTCACGTATACGAGCAGGGGCGCACCCGGTTCAACGTGTGAGGGCGGTCACCGCTAACGGCACGAGACCCCGGGCCAGGTGTCGGCGACCGAGCACGAAACCGAGGCTGAATCGATCGAGGCGTAGCGCCCTCCACGGTCCCAGCGGACTGACAGGCCTTAGCTCAGGAGCCGGTTACCCGGTGCCGTCGGACCGAGCAGATACGCGATGACGTCGGCGGAGGTGTAGCCGTCACCTCGGCGAGTCAGGTGCGGGAGGAAGGCCAGGTCTTGCCCGAGCGTCACCAGCGGTGGCTCGACGTGGCCGTCCGGCCGCCGCTGACCGAGCCCTACGGTGGCGATCAGCCCGTTGCACAGACAGCGGCTGCCTACCGTGTCGTCGACCAACCCGCCCTTGCGTACGTACTCGTCGACGGGTTCCGCGGGGCAGCGGTAGCCGACCCTGCCGTCCGGGCGGCGGTACGGCGTACGCAGGTATCCCAGATCGCAGTGGCGTGGCCGGTCGTTCGGCCAGGCACTACAGCCACCCCACCCCACACATAACCACGCCCCACCGCCCGCGACTGCCACACCGCGATCGTCAGCCGAGTCCAGACACACGGTCATCGCGCACGAGCGGGCGCGCGGTCAGCGGCATTTGCGGATGCTCAGCATGGCCCGTATCGCACGTGGCGAGGCGGGGCAGCCGAGCCGCTGACAGCGCCAGCCGTTGAGCCGTGGTGGTCAACCGCGATGTGAATGCGTATCTGACGAAGGCGGCCGCTGCCCGTCGAGCCGGCGCCACCGGAGGTGCTTGCGCAGCTTCCCGACGCCGATAGCCTCTGATTTCGGCCCGCCCTACTGGTGGGCTCTCGTATTCAACTGTCGCCAGTTCTGCGAGGAGTCCAACCGGCTGGTGACCTTGTGTGATCGCCAGCCGCGTACGGCTCCGCGTCCCGCCGGTCTCCTCGAGGAGGCGGCTGGTGGTCTTGTCGTGGTAGCCGAGAGCGTCCGCGATGACGGGGCGGGCAGTTCGAGGAGCTGCTGTCGGATGGCGGCACCGCGGACGGCTGCGACCGGGACGCCGATCCCGCACATGACCGCGGAAAGGTGGTCGGGGCGGGCCGGCTGGGGAAGAGCCGGCGGGGTGCCCGGCCGAACCGGGTGCCGTCGATCAGCGTCTGACGATCCGGTCGAGGACTGTGGCGATGCCGGACTTGACCGCGTCGCGGTGGTGGAGGGGTTCCGCGGGCAGTTCGCTGGTGGGGCGCACGCCCCGGTCGGCGAGGATGTAGAGCAGGCGCAGGGTACGCAGGCAGTTGCTGATGTGAGCGGGTACCGGAGTGCTGATGCGGTCGGCCCCGAAGCGGTCGGCGATCGGATCCAGCCAGCCGACGGCATCGCGCTCACTCAGGTCGGTACGGGTGAGGACCCGGGCGATCGCCCGGGCGAGGCGGTCGTCCTCCATCTGGTCGTAGACGTGGTCGGTGGGCGCCGTCAGCCGCGCGGCAGCGAGGTTCAGCATCCGCACCGGCGCCACCCCGGGGTGGCGACCGAAGCTGGCAAGCAGGTCCGCGCCGTGCGCCACCGCGTGAAGCCAGCCGAGCGTCTCGTCGTGGCCACGCAGATCCTGCTCCGCCGGGTACCAGTGCTCGAACGCCTCCACCCAGCCGGCCTTGAAGTCCCCCGCGGCCACCAGCATGTCGAGCACGAGGGGCGCGAAGGTGCGGGCCTCGACCCGCGGGTCGGTGAACCGGGTCGCCATCTCGTCCCCCAACTCCAGCCGCCGGGACGTCCCGATCGCCCCGCGAGCGATCCAGGTCGCGAGGACGGCGTAGGGCGCGCCGTCCCGGACCAGTGGATCGGGATCTGCCAGGGCACGGGACAGCTCGCGGACGAGGTCGTCCATGGGCCGGTCAGCGGGCACGGCACAGTCGGCGGCCTCGACGCTCTTCCAGTCGGTCATGACGGCCAGAATAGGTCCACACCGTTGCCGTACGCCTGCGAATTATGTCCAGGATTTATCTCAACCCGTCAACTTCCCGACCAGACTCAGCAGTTCTGACGTCTGTATCACCCTGCCCACTGAAGCCGGACAGGGTGATGCGCAGCGGCCCGGTTCTTTCCCAGGGGACGTGAGACTGCCGAGTGGCGGCGTCACTGCGTCGACATGCCCCCTGCAAGGGAAATTGGTGCACATAGACGCATGAGTCGGAGATACTCTCTTCGTCATTAATTCTCGTGCGTCTCCAGACAGGAGCGGACCTCCAAGTCATACAAATGGCAGACAGCAAATCGTCAGCCATTGACGGCGGCGACTGACTGTGCTTGGGTGAATTCGACTAGTCATCATCACAGCCATGCGCGTGTGCCATCCGTAGCAAGGATCGGAGAATCGCATGAGGCGATCGACGGCGGCCGTGACGGCGGTCGCCCTCGGGCTGTCCACTATCGCGGTGGCCAGTCCGGCATGGGCGAACCCGTCGGGCTGCTCCCAGGGCAACCCGACGATTTCCCAGAGCGGTGGCTACATGACTGCCGACAACGACGCGTACTGCTCCACGTCCGCGACCCGCACCTTCCGCATCGAGATCAAGAGGGACGTGAGCGCTCTGCCCGACCCGGTGGTGTCCAGTTACGACGACTACTACACGGGCAAAATCTACTACGCTAAGACCAGCAGCTGCGACGGCGGACGGACCGCGAACTACTACGGCCGCTCATTTTTCACCTCTCACCCGACCTATGAGGACACCGGCAACCTTCAGGTGACCACCTGCTGATCCTGACGCATTCGGGGGACCCGCGATGGACGACCCAGTCATCGGACACGGACTGGCGCAGCGGTACGGGAAGCGGAATGTGTTTCGCAATCTCGACGTCGTGGTTCCGCGCGGGGTGACGGTTCTGTTGGGCCCGAACGGGGCCGGGAAGACGACACTGCTGCACACCATCGTGGGTCTCAAGCGTCCGGTGGAGGGTTAAGGGCTGTTGGCCCTGTTCCTGCGGTAGCCGGCAAGGGGCCGGGGTATCGTCACCCAAAACCTCTCCCGATCCAGCCTGACGTTCCTGCCGACCGGCGGGCCGCGCCCCACGCCGCACCCCCTGGCTCCGGTGAACGTACATACATCGTTGGCTGAACGAGCCAGAGATGCCCACCGGTTCGGGCTGGTTGACTACACTGCCGCTGGAATACATCTAGATGTATTGGTAAATTGGTACCAATAGAAGTGCTAAGGGGAAAGAGGTAGCCGATACTCAGACGTCGATCAAAATCACTGCTTCTCGCAGGACTTGTAAGCGCGGCGCTCACCTTAGCGCCGGCCACCCCAGTAATCGCGAGCGGCAGCGCGCCCACACCGGCTTCTGCCGTTTCCGCCTCACAAGCTAGCTACCAGTTGAGATCCCCGTCGATAGCACCGCTAGCTACTTGGGTTCCCTGGGACGGTTTTCACATCACGACGCTGGAAAAGTGCCTAGCGCGCAAGCAGTACATTAGCCAGACCTACCAAATCCCCCTGTCGGCCCTCAGGTGTGTAGAGGAGGGCTTGCCTCCCTGTACGTATTGGATACTCGAAGTAGATGCAGATCGCGCTCCTGCGGCTCGCATTGAGGATAGAACAAGAACTGACTCGGAGTCTGTTGCATGTGGTTAGGAAATGCGTGAGACCCGGGATGCTCGGTGAGTAGCCCATGGCTGCCCCTGGTCGTTGACGAGGGGCAGCCAGCCCGTGCAGAGGGACTGCTGATTCGGCTCGGCCATGCGGTACTCCTCATCCCAGACGGCGGAACGGTGGTCACCTCCGACAGCGAAATTGTCGCTACGTCGACTCCGGTGGAACTATGTGTGGTTGACTCATCGATTGACCTTGATCGCTTAGAAAGCCAGGCAGTTGTGGCTCAAGGCACCTGGACGGACCGCAAGCTGGCGATCGATGAGGCGAGCAGTCTCATTGTGCGACCCGAGGCCGCTGTCGTTGCCCGCAGAGCCAACGATGCCGCCTCGTCCTTTACCGGGCAGGCGCTTCACAAACAGCTTCGGTGTAGGCCGCCTGTCGAGCGTTCCCTCTTGGAAGACGGTCACCTGCTGGACCTGTGGACGGCCGATCGAGGGACTGGCGATGAACGGCACATCGCGCTCGCCACGGATGTCGCAAAGGCCCGCGCAGCCCTCGCCCCGCTGTTCGGGGAGTCGCTGGTGGTTATCGAGAGTCGGTGGACCGAGGGCGTGTTTCGTGAGATCGAGGCGGTATTGGGTGAAAGTGGACTCGTCGCGAGTTCAGGTCGGGAGGTTGGAGCGGATTTCCAGATGAAAGTGGCTGTGACGCTGCTGCACCTTCCCACGCGGCTAGTCCGCCGTCTGGAGCAGTTTCCGGCCGAGGCCTTGGCGCTCAGGGTGCTCGTAATGCCGGCCTGAGTTCAGGGCCCCGGCGTAACGCCGGGGGCGGTCCTGACTTCCGCAACGCCGTTGACCACGTGTACCAGTACTGTCCGCTCCTGGTATGGCGGCCAGTTGGACGCCGTAGTGCCCGGCCGTGTAAAGATTCGCCAGCGCGGGCAGCACGTGTCGGTCGGCGTCCGCGCTGTGCGCTGCCGCCGCCATCGGCGACTACATCCGCTGGCGCAACCAGCGCGCCAAACCGAAATCCGGGTTCGCCGCCGGCTCCAAGATTCGCCATCCGGATTACCCGTTCAAGGCTGCATGACGAGGCACTAGCCGGTGAACCGTCACACCGCGACCAATACCACCGGACCCGACAATGCCCTACAAAAGGAGGTTCAGCGGTCGCGGTGAGGTCCCCGGGACGCCGATCACCTATCTTGGTGAGGCGGACCCAAAGGCGGGGCACACCGGTTCCCGGCAGGCGGCAATGGTGCGGTGGTATCGGGATCAGCCCTGCGTTTCCAAATGCTCCCGTAGGCTGCGCGGACGCAGGTCGGTCCAGATCTCGTCGATGTGCGCCAGGCAGGTCGCCCGGTCGCCGGTGACGCCTACCGCCCGCCACCCAGCCGGAATCTCCGATCCCTCCGACCAGATCGAATACTGTTCCTCGTCGTTTACCACGACGTGGTATCGGCGCAGGTCCTCAGATGCTTCCATCACTGCCCTCCAGGTGTGGCGGTGTCCACAGATTAGACATGAGCATTATATCGACCAACCACCCGATGCGTTACCCCATCGGCGGCCATCACAAATCCAATTGATCGCCCCACGGAGGCGTAGCCACTAATCACATCCATTACGGTAAATCAAGGTCAACGAGGATCCGGGTGTCGACTTCGCTGTTGGCGATTTCAGGTGGCCGCTGGCGGCTCCGGTACGGTCACGGCACGCTGGTCCTCGGACGCCCGGCAGGCGCGAGGATCGGTTCCGCCCGGAGCCAGCGCTGAAACTACCCACGTCGGCGGCTCAGGCCGCTCGCCCGGCGACCGGCTCGGGTCGCTTGGCCAGGTCCGCGTACCGGCCCCGATGGTAGAGCAGCGGCGAGTCGACCTCACTGTGCCGCAGCAGCTCCGGCTCGGCCAGCATGATCGCATGGTCGCCCGCGACCACCCGGTCGATCACCCGGCACAGCAGCCAGGCCAGGGTGTCGTCGAGGATCGGCACCCCCTCGGGCCCGTGCCGCCAACGGGTCGGCGCCGCGAACCGGTCGATCCCGCTGGTGGCGAACCTCTGGGCAAGTTCCTGTTGCTGGCGGGTGAGCAGGTGCACGCCAACATGCCGGGCCCGGGAGACGGTGGGCCAACTCGACGAACTGAGATCCAGGCAGAACAGGACGATTGGCGGCCGCAGTGACACCGAGGTGAACGACGTGGCGGTGAAGCCGACCGCCGAGGCGCCGGGAGCGGTGACCACGGTGACGGTGCTGGCCTGGTGGCGCAGCACCGCCCGCAGGGTGTCCGGATCGGCACGAACCGGCGGAGAGTCATCGACGGGCTCGGTCATGGTGTTCCTCCCCAGTGCTGGGTGCTGGACGGTCGGGTCTGCCACCCGCCGCTCGTACGGATGGTTCTCCCGTACACCGGCATCGGCCCGCAGTCGGTGTTCCGGCGGCGGCAGCGGCAGTTCGCGGCGTCGGCGTAGGCGCGCGCAGGTTGATCTCGAGCCGCCACCCGCCTCTGCTCGGCACCCCGCCGGGTGGCCCGGTCAGGGGTGGTCGGCGGCGGGTGTGTGCAGCCACACCCCCTTGATCTCGGTGTAGGCCTCGATCGCGGCTGCGCCCATTTCGCGGCCCATCCCGCTGGCCTTGACGCCGCCCCACGGCCCGGCCGGATCCGGCTGTGGCGGCATGTTGACGAAGACCGCCCCGGCCCGGATCGCCCCGGCGAGCCGGTGAGCGGTGGCCAGGTCCCGGGTCCACACCGCGGCGGACAGGCCGTAGTCGCTGTCGTTGGCCCGATCGACGAGTTCCGCCGGGTCGTCGTACGGCAGGACGCACAGCACCGGCCCGAAGATCTCCGTCCGGGCGATGGTCATCTCGTCGGTTACCCCGCTGAACACGGTCGGCTGGTAGAAGAAGCCCGCGGTGAGGGGGCCGGCGGTGATCCGCCCTCCCCCGGTGACCAGGTGGGCGCCCTCGGCGGTACCGGTGCGCACGAGGTCGTCCACCCGCCGCAACTGCTGGGCGGAGATGAGCGGACCGAGCTGACTGTCGGGGGCCAGGCCGGGACCGACACGCACCTTCCCGGCCATGGTGGCGAGCTTCTCGGCGAACTCGTCGGCCCGCGTCCGCTGCACGTACAGCCGGGTGTAGGCGGTGCAGGACTGGCCGCTGTTGACCAGCCCGCCGCTGAGGCAGCCAGCTGCGGCGGCGGCAAGGTCAGCGTCCCCGGCGATGATCACCGGCGCCTTGCCGCCGAGTTCCAGCGTCACCCGCTTGAGCTGCTCGCCGCAGACCCGCCCGATCTCCCGGCCGACAGCGGTGGAACCGGTGAACGACACCTTGTCCACCCCGGGGTGGGCGACCAGGCCACGGCCCGTGTCCGGCCCGCCCGTGACGAGGTTGACCACACCGGCCGGCACGCCGGCCTGCCGGCACAGCTCCACCAGGTACGCGGCGGTGAGCGGAGTCTGCTCGGCCGGCTTGAGCACCACGGCGTTGCCGCAGGCGAGGGCCGGGGCGAGTTTCCAGACCGCGATCAGCAGCGGGAAGTTCCACGGCACGATCAGGGCACACACGCCCACCGGTTCTCGGCGGGTGTAGTGCAGCGTGTCCGGGTAGGACACCGGCACCGTGCTGCCCTCGATCCTGGTGCACCAGCCGGCGAAGTAGCGCAGGTGTTCGGCTGCGGCGGCCACGCAGCCACGGGCGGCGCGCAGCGGCTGGCCCTGGTCGCGGGTCTCCAGTTCGGCCAGCGTGTCCGCATGCTCGTCGATCAGGTCCGCGACCCGCCACAGCAGCCGGGCCCGCGCGGCGGCCGTCATCAGGGCCCAGGCGGGGGCGGTGAGCGCGGCGCGGGCCGCGGCCACCGCCGCGTCGACGTCCGCCGGGCCGGCCTGGGCATAGCGGGCCAGCGGTTGCCCGGTCGCCGGGTCCAGCGAGGTGCCGTACCCGCCCGGTGCTGTCTCGAGCCAGTCGCCGTCGATGAACAGCTGGCACACCTGGTCGGTCATCGTCGCCGGGGTCACGACTGCTCCTGCCGGGTGTGGTGGCCGGCGGTGACGAAGTCGGCCGCCAGTTCGCCGATGAGGACCGCCGGGGCATGGGTGTTGGCGGTGGTCACCGCCGGCATGATCGACGCGTCGGCGACGCGTAGTCCCCGCACACCGTGCACCCGCAGTCGGGCGTCGACCACCGCCTGGTCGTCGGCACCCATCTTGCAGGTGCCGACCTGGTGGTGGAAGGTACCGGCGGTGGCGCGTACGTAGGCGCGCAGGTCGTCGAGAGTACGCACCGTCGGGCCCGGATAGACCTCCCGCGCACCCCACCCGCCGGCCAGGGCTGAACCGGCACCCATCTCCCGGCACAGGATCACCGCCTCGACGAGCGCGTCGACGTCCTGCGCGCAGGCCAGCGCCGCGGGGTCGATGTCGAGCCCGGCGTGCGGGTCGCCGCCGACGAGGCTGATCCGTCCCCTGCTCACCGGGCGGACGAGGCCGGCCTGGAGGGTGAACCCGTCGGATGGGCCGGACATCCCCGGCTGGTACATCGGGACCGGGAAGTGCAGCGCCTCCACGTCGGGTACCGGCAGGCCGGACCGCGTACGCCAGAACAGGTGGCTCTGCATCGGCGTCAGGTCGGGAGAGCGTCCGACCTGGCGGGTGGTACTGAAGATGACGGGGCTGAGCAGGTGGTCGTGCAGGTTGCGGCCCACCCCGGGCAGGTGCACCCGGACGTCGATGTCGTGCCGGCGCAGTTCGGCGGCGTCACCGATGCCGGAGAGCATCAGCAGCCGGGGGGATTCGATGGTGCCTGCGGAGACGATCACCTCCACGCCGGCGTGGGTGGTGTGGGTGAGCCCGTCGCGCTCCCACTCGACCCCGGTGCAGCGGTCCTGGCTGAACAGCAACCGGCGGGCGTGCGCACGGGTGACGACGGTGAGCCCCGGATGGTCGAGGATGGGACGCAGGTAACCGGCGGCGGCGCTCTGCCGTTGGCCGTCCCGGATGGTCAATTGGGTCTGCGACACCCCGTCCAGTTCGCCGGAGTTGTAGTCGGGGTTGATCCCGACCCCGATCTCCTGCGCCGCCTTGATGCAGGACTCGAAGATCGCATCCGGGCGGTACTGGGACATGACGTGGATCGGTCCGCCGGTGCCGCGCAGCGGGGACAAGGCGTCGAAGTCCTCCATGCGCCGGTACACCGGTAGGACGTCCGTCCACGACCATCCGTCGTTGCCGAGGTACGCCCAGTGATCGTAGTCGGCGGCGGCGCCCCGTGCCCAGATCATGCCGTTGAGCGCGCTGGAGCCGCCGAGAACCCGTCCGCGCGGCCAGTGCAGTCGCCGGTGCCCGGCGTACGGCTGCGCCACGGTGTGATATGCCCAGTCCTCCTCGGCGAACCAGAGGTAGGCCAGCCGTCCGGGCGTACCGATGTCGGGGTTGGTGTCCTCACCGCCGGCCTCGAGTACGACCACGCGCAGTCCGCGCTCGACCAGCCGGCGGGCCAGAGCGCAGCCAGCGGATCCGGCACCGACGACGACGACATCGGCGCCCGCAGGTGTCGCTGTCACGTGTGTTGCCCCTTTCCGCCCGGCAGGTGCCCGCCGGGCGACGTGTGGTGTCAGGCGGCGGCCAGCACCAGGACGGCGTTCTGGCCGCCGAAGCCGAACGAGTTGCTGAGGGCAACCTCGATGCGCTGCTCTCGGGCTGCCTTGGTGACCACGTCCAGGTCGACGGCGCTGTCCTGTTCGTCGAGGTTCGCGGTCGGCGGGACGAGACCGTGTTGCACCGCCAGCACGGTCAGGGCCGCCTCGATCCCACCGGCGGCACCCAGGGCGTGGCCGAGGGCCCCCTTGCTCGCGGTCACCACCGGCGACGGGCCGAGTAGGCGGTGGAGTACCCGCGCCTCGGCCAGGTCACCGGCGGGCGTGCCGGTGGCGTGCGCGTTGACGTGGTCCACGTCGCCCGGTACGAGACCGGCTCCGGTTAGCGCGACGCGCACGGCCCGCTCGACACCACGGCCCTCTGGATCGGGGGTGGTGGGGTGGTACGCGTCGGCGCTGGCGCCGAAGCCGAGCAGCCGGGCCCGTACCCGGGCACCCCGGGCGGCGGCGTCCTCGGCGCGTTCCAGGACCAGCAGGCCGCATCCCTCACCGAGAACGAAGCCGTCCCGGCCGACGTCGAACGGCCGGGACGCGGTCGGGTCGGCGCGCTTCGACAGTGCTCCCATCTGCGCGAACCCGGCGACGACGAGCGGGGTGATGCCGGCCTCGGTGCCTCCGGCCACCACCACGTCGCAGGTCCGGCTGCGCAGCAGGTCATGGGCCATCCCGATGGCGGTGCTGCCGGAGGCGCAGGCCGTGGCGGTGACCAGGTTGGGACCGCCCGCGCGCAGGTCCATGCCGACGTGGCCGGCGGCCATGTTGGACAGCATCATCGGCAGCGTCAGCGCGGAGACCCGGTGCGGCCCCTCGGCGGCGAGGACGCCATGCTGGGCGGTCGTGGTGGACACCCCCCACATACCGCAGCCGATCACCACGCCGACCCGGGCGCCGTCCCAGGTCGCGGGGTCGAGGCCGGCGTCGGCCACCGCCTCCCGGGCCGCCACCAACGCGAACTGCACGATCGGGTCGTACTGCCAGTGGCGGCGGCCGAGTGCGGCGCGCGGGTCGAAGTCGGGCACCCGGCAGGAGAGGTCGACGGGTATACCGGCCAGGTGGGGGTCGTGGGTCGCCGTGGAGACCCCGGCGCAGACCGTCTGCCAGGTCCGCGCCACGCCAATCCCGCCCGGGGTGACCAGTCCCAGGCCGGTGACGGCGGTCTCCATCCCGGTCACGCCGCGCGGGCCAACGAGGCTTCGATGACGCCGGCGAGCGCGCCGATGGTGGTACGCGGCGTGGCGTCCTCGTCGGCGATCCTGATGTTGAACTCCTTCTGCAGGACCAGGGCCAGTTCCACCATGAACAGCGAGTCCAGGTCCAGTTCCTCGAAGGTCACGTCCGGACCTATCTCGTCGGGCTCCGTCTCGAAGCGGGTGGTGAGGATCTCCACCATCTGCTGGTAGACGTCGGTCATGTCACACGCTCCTCGTGGTCCGTGGGTCGCCGCGTGGCCGGGCCGATGATCGACGGCTCGGACGTCGGTTGGTGCAGTGCCGGGGCGGGGTCCGTCCTGGCGCTGGCCGGGTCCGTCGCGGCGGCGGGTCTCGGTGGATCTTCCGGCCGCTCGACGGGCCGCAACCGGGGCCAGACGAGTACCGTCGATCCCCAGGTCAGGCCTCCGCCGAAGGCGGTGAGCAGGACTCGATCGCCAGCGGTGAGCACGCCGGTGGCGTCGGCGTCGGCGATGGCCAGCGGGATGGAGGCGGCACCGGTGTTGCCGACCCGGTCGATGTTGGACACGATTCGCTTGCGGTCTAGATCGAGTTCGTCGGCGAGGGCGCTGAGGATGCGGATGTTGGCCTGGTGGCTGACCACCCGGTCGACCTCGTCGAGCTGCCAGCCGACGCGCCGCACGACGGTGCGGGACGAGGCAGCCATCCGGGTGACCGCGTTGCGGAACACCTCGCGTCCGTCCATGGTGAAGTAGAAGTCGGCCGGCTCGGTCGGTCGACCGGACAGTCGCTGCCGGGCTCCACCGGCAGCCACCTGGATCAGGTCGCTTCCGTCTCCGTCGCTGCCGAGGTCGAAGGGGCCGAGTGCGCCGGGCTCGGCGCGTCCGCCCGCGCGCAGCACGACCGCCCCCGCGCCGTCGGCCAGGACCACGGCGGTGGTGCGGTCGGCCGGGTTGGTCACGCTGGAGAGCGCATCGGCGCCGATGACCAGGACCTGGTCGGCGAGTTCGGTGGCGATCAGGCCGGCGGCGGTGGCCAGGGAGTAGACGAACCCGCTGCAGACCGCACTCAGGTCGTAGGCGGCCACCCCGGTCAGCCCCAGTCGGGAGGCGACCTCGGGTGCGATGGCCGGGCAGGACCGGTCGGGCGTCATGGTGGCGACCACGACGGCGTCGACGCCGGGCGTCCCGGCGGAGGCCAGGGCCCGCCGGGCGGCCTCGACTGCCAGGTCCGCCGTGGACATGCCGGGATCGACGAGGTGGCGTTGCGCGATGCCGGTACGGGACCGGATCCACTCGTCCGAGGTGTCCAGTCTTGCGGAGAGGTCCGCATTGGTGACCACGCGCGGCGGCACCCAGCCACCCACCCCGGCGAGCACGGCCGACCGGGTCGTCACGGTACCCGCCGAACAGGCAGATTCATATTGAATCCCTTGCATCTCTTTGAGTTCCAGCCAGTAGCCAGTTAACACCGCGACACCCGCACCGCGCCCCCTAGGTTCTGCCCGGTGGGGTTTCCCCCAGTACTCGAAGGACCGGCGGCGAAATTAGGCTGATCACGCCTTAATCCCATGGTGGAGCGTCCGTATAACGACGAGAGGAAATCGCCGTGCCATTCGCGCAGGGCCATGCGCACGCCATTTCCGCCCCACTACTGGACCACGTCGTGGTATTGCTCGACGGGGTCACCTTCCAAGAGATATTCGCCTGCGACATGCTGCGCGAACAGTTCGCCCGGGTGAAACCGAAGAACGTCACCAGCTCGGTCGCCGGGCAGTACTCGGCACTCGGGGTGGCTGGCGAGAACACCCTGCTGGAGTTGTTCGACGGCGCGCTTCCCGGATCGCACCGCCTCACCGGCGGGCTGGTTTTCTCCTTCGAACACCCCGGCTCTGTGCAGCGGGCCCGGGAGGTGCTGGACGCCGGCCCCGGCGGTCGCTACGAACTGGTGCACCGCAGCAGCGCCGACACCGGCGAGGCCAGGCCCTGGTACCACATGCTTCGGGTCGACCTCGGCGAGGACAGCCCGCTGCTGATGTTCCTCAACGAGGTCACCGGGGAGTACTTCGACTCGGTCTCCGCCCGCCGGGGACCCGACGGGGAGCTGCTGCGCAGCGGCTACCTCGACGCGGCCTTCGGCGCCGGGACCCACGACCGGCGGTGGCTGCGCGACATCACCGCGGTCACCCTGCGGGCCCGCCCGCAGCGGGCCGCCCGGATGGCCGACGCGCTCACCGCGATGGGCTACCGGCTCACGCCCGCCCCGTCCGGGCTCACCGGTGATGCCGCCTCCGACACCGGCCCGACGTACCGGATCACCGGCCCGGGCGTCGACATCACCCTCGTCGGCTCGGCCACCGCCCCCGAGGGGGTTCTCGACATCACCACGGACCTGCACGAGGCACCGCAGCGGCACCAGGAGTTCGTCTTCGGCCGCACCTCGCGGTTGGTCCTACGGCAGGACGGCACCGCCCACTGGACGTTCACCCCACCGGCCGGAGGATAGGTACGTCGATGCCCGGCGATTCTGTGCTGTTCCACGAGGCGGTCCTCGCACACGCCGCCCGTACCCCCGACGCGATCGCGGTGGAGTCCGCCGACCGGTCGCTGAGCTACGCCGAACTGGCCACGCACGCCCACGGCATGGCACGCCACCTGCGCCGCCACGGCGTAGGGCCCGACGTACCGGTCGGGATCGCCCTGGACCGGTCGATCGAATCCGTCGTCACGATGCTCGGCACCCTGCTGGCCGGCGGCGCCTGGGTGCCGCTCGACCCGTCCTACCCCGCCGAGCGGCTGTCCTACATGCTCACCGACTCCGGCGTGGGCCTGGTCGTCGCAGCGAGGTCCACGATGGATCGGCTGCCCGCCGGGCGGGTACGCCGCGTCGACCCGGCCGAGGCGGTGGCGGACTCCGGGCCGACACCCGATCCGCCGCCGCAGCCGCCGACCGGTCGGCACCTCGCCTACTCGATCTACACCTCGGGGTCCACCGGACGTCCCAAGGGAGTCCTGATCAGTCACGGCGGCCTGGCCAACCTGGTCCGAGCCCAGACCGACGCGTTCTGGGTGGGCCCCGGCGACCGGGTCCTCCAGTTCGCCCCGTCCAGCTTCGACGCCTCGGTGTTCGAGACCACCATGGCGCTGGCCACGGGTGCCACCCTGGTCCTGGCGGACCGGGCCGCCATCGCCCCCGGACCGGACCTGGTCGCCACCCTGCGGACGCGCCGGATCAGCCACCTCACGCTGCCCCCGTCGGTACTGGCCGTCCTGCCCGACGAGCCCCTGCCCGACCTGGCCGTGCTGATCTGCGCCGGTGAGGCGCTCCCCGCGTCGCTGGTGCGGCGTTGGGCTCCCGGCCGGCGCATGTACAACGCCTACGGCCCCACCGAGGCCACCGTCTGGGCCACCCTGGCACAGGTGCACGCCGACGGCCGACGACCGTCCATCGGCGTACCGGTCACCGGCGTTCACGTCGCCGTGGTCGACCCCGACGGCCGTCCGGTACCCGACGGCGAGGTCGGTGAGCTGGTCATCTGCGGAGCCGGCGTCGCCCGGGGCTACCATGCCCGGCCCGCGCTGACCGCCGAGCGGTTCGTCCCCGACCTGGACGGTCCGCCCGGCGCACGCGGGTACCGCAGCGGCGACCAGGTGCGCCGCCACCCCAACGGCACCCTCGATTACGTCGGCCGCATCGACCACCAGATCAAGCTACGGGGGCACCGGGTCGAACCGGACGAGGTGACGGCCGTGCTGGCCGGGCATCCCGCCGTCACCGACGCGATCGTGGTCGCCCGGGGCTCCGGCGACGGCACCCGCCTGGTCGGGTACGCCGCCAGCGACCACGACCCGACCGAGCTGCGCGCCTACCTCACCGAACGGCTGCCCGCGTACCTCGTGCCGGACGTGGTGGTCACCCTCGACGCGCTGCCGCTGACCGTCAGCGGCAAGATCGACCGGTCCGCCCTGCCCGAACCCGACCGGGCCAGTGCCGGCCTCACCGACATCGTCGCCGTCCCGCGCACCGGCACCGAGCAGCTCCTCGCCGGGTTCGTCGCCGACCTGCTCGGCCATACCAGCGCCACGGACGCCGCGCCGGCCGACCAGCGCCTCGGCGTGCACGACGACATCTTCGCCCTCGGCGCCAACTCGCTGATGGCCGGCCGGCTCGCCGCGCGGGTCCGCGCCGAGCTCGGTGCTGAACTGCCGGTCGGGGTCATCTACCGATCCCCCACCGTCGCCGCCATGGCCGCCGCGCTCGACGACGCCGACGACACCGAGCGCGCACCCAGCCCACCGCCGCTGCGCCCGGCCGCACCCGACGCGGTCGTGCCGCTGTCCCTGCCCCAGGAGCGGATCTGGTTCCTCGACCAACTCGACCCCGGTAACCGGGCGTACCACGCCCAGGCCACCATCCGGCTGCGCGGGCAGCTCGACCGGGCGGCACTACGGGCCGCGCTCAACGAGATCATCCGCCGGCACGACATCTTCCGTACCGGTTTCGTCGCCGGTCCGGACGGTCCCGAGCAACGCACCGCGGCCCACTGCGCCATCGATCTCCCGGTGGTCGACTTGTCCGCGTACGACGAGCCGGAGCGCGGCCAGCGGGCCGAGCAGACCGTGGCCGAGTACCTGCGCGAACCATTCGACCTGGCCAGCCCACCGCTTGCCCGGTGGGCGCTGATCCGGCACGCCGTTGATGACCACACCCTGGTCCACGTCGAACACCACCTGGTCCACGACGGCTGGTCCTTCGCCGTCTTCATCGACGAGCTCACCGCCCTCTACGGCAGCTACGCCGCCGGTCGGGAGCCGGACCTGCCGCCGGTGGTCTGCCGCTACCGCGACTTCACGCTCTGGCAGCGCGGGTGGATGCGGGGCGAGGCGCTCGACCGGCACCTGTCGCACTGGACCCGGGAACTGGCCGGCGCACCGCACGAGCTGGCGCTGCCCCTGGACCGGGCTCGCCCGCTGACCCAGAGCTTCACCGGCGCGTCACTGCGGATCGACCTGGCCGGCGAGTTGTGTGCGCGGCTGCGCGCGTACAGCCGCCGGCACGGGGTCACCCTCTACGCCACCATGCTCGCCGGCTTCGCCGCCCTGCTGAGCCGCTACGCCCGCCAGGACGACATGATCATCGGCAGTGGCGTGGCGAACCGGCGGCTCGCCGAGACCGAACGCATGATCGGGATGGTCGTCAACACCCTGCCGCTGCGCGTCGACCTGTCCGGCCGTCCCGGCTTCACCGATCTGGTCCGCCGGGTGCACACCCGCGCCGCGCGTGCCTACGAGTGGGCCGACGTGCCGCTGGACCGGTTGGTGGAGGCCATCGACCCGGTGCGCGACCCGTCCCGCAACCCGCTGTTCCAGGCCATGTTCAGCTTCCACGACTCCCCCATGCCGCGGCTGAGCTTCGCCGGGCTGACCGGCACCGTCCTGGAACGCCACAACGGCACCGCCAAGACCGACCTGAACATCGTGGTCCTGCCCCGCGCGGAACAGCACGCCGGGCACGGCCACCGCGACGACGCCGCGGCGATCACCCTGATCTGGGAGTACGCCACCGCCCTGTTCGACGCGTCGACCATGCGACGGATGACCGGGCACTACATCCGGCTGCTCGACGCGGCCATGACCGACCCCGACCAGCCGGTCGGCCGGTTGCCACTGCTCGACACGGCGGAGCAGGACCGGATCGTCCACACGTACAACCGCACCGCCGCCGCCTTCCCAGCGGACCGTACCGTGCCCGAACTGTTCGCCGAACAGGTGGCCCGGCGACCGGACGCCCCCGCCGTCGAGTCCGCCGGGCAGACCCTCAGCTACGCCGACCTCGACGCCCGCGCCGACCGGCTGGCCCGGCTGCTGCGCCGCCGGGGTGTCCGCGCCGACACCCCGGTTGGTGTCCTGTTCGAACGCGGCAGTGACCTGATCACCGCTTTCCTGGCCGTCCTCAAGGCCGGCGGCGCGTACGTCCCGCTCGACCCCGGCTACCCAGCGCAACGGCTGCGCTGGCTGCTGGCGGACTCCGGGGCCCGCGTGGTGGTCACCCGGGCCGACCTGGCCGGGCTGCTGCCCACCGACGACGTGGACGTGGTCACCGGCGACGACCCGCAGGCCGGGCCGGAGGACCAGCTCGACGCCGTCCCGGAGTCCCCCGCCCGCCCGGACAGCGCCGCCTACGTCCTCTACACCTCCGGCTCCACCGGCCGACCCAAGGGAGTGGCCGTCGCACACCACGCGATCCTGCGCCTGGTCTGCGGCACCGACTTCGTCCGGTTCGGCCCGCACGAACGCATCGCCCAGGTCGCCGACGCGTCCTTCGACGCGATCACCTTCGAGGTGTGGGGCGCCCTGCTGCACGGCGGCACCGTCTGCGTCATCCCCCGCGACACCATCCTGAGCCCGGGTCACCTGGGCGACGAGCTGCGTCGGTCCGCCATCACCACCATGTTCCTCACCTCGGCCCTGTTCAACGAGGTCATGGCGCATCGGCCGGACAGCTTCGCCACCATGACCAACCTGCTCGTCGGCGGGGACGCGCTGAACCCGGTCCGCATCCGTCAACTACTGCGCAGCCCGCACGCCCCGGCCCGGCTGCTCAACGGCTACGGCCCCACCGAGACCACCACCTTCGCCGTGGTGCACCACATCACCGACCTGCCCGACGAGGCCACCTCCGTACCCATCGGCCGACCCATCGCCAACACCACCGCGTACGTGCTCGACGACGAGCTGCGCCCGGTGCCCGAGGGCGTACCCGGTCAGCTCTACCTCGGTGGTCCCGGTCTTGCCCGGGGCTATGCCGGCCGGCCCGCGCTGACCGCGCAGCGGTTCGTCCCCGATCCGTTCGACGCCGACGGCTCCCGCCTCTACGACACCGGTGACGTGGTGCGCTGGCGCACCGGAGGGGTACTGGAGTTCCTCGGTCGGATCGACAGCCAGGTCAAGATCTCCGGCTTCCGCATCGAGCCGGGCGAGGTGGAGAACACCCTGCTCGACCACCCTGCGGTGGCCGGCACGGCGGTCGTCGTCGACAGCCAGGCCGGTCGACGCCTGGTCGCCTACGTCGTTCCCGCAGCCGGCCAGGCCGAGCCGAGCGCCACGGACCTGCGGGCCTGGCTCGCCGAGCGGCTGCCGCCCTACCTGGTGCCCGCGGCGTACGTGTCCCTGGCCGCCCTCCCCCTCACGGAGCACGGCAAACTCGACCGGGCGGCCCTGCCCGCCGCCGAGGTCGAACGCATCAGCCTGCGGGTGGCCTTCCGTCCACCACGAACCGACACCGAGCGGACCGTCGCCGCGATCTGCGCCGACCTGATCGGGCTCGACCAGGTCGGCCTCGACGACGACTTCTTCGCCCTCGGTGGGCAGTCCCTGCTCGCCATGCGGCTGGTGGCCCGGGTGAACGAGACGTTCGGCACCGACGTGGCACTGGCCCGTTTCCTGCGGACCCCCACCGTCGCCGATCTGGTCGCCGCCCTCGACACCCGTACGCCGAACGGCGGTGCGGCTGGGCCGGGCGGCATCGCAGCCGGTAACTGGCACCAGATGGAGGACCTGTTGCAGAACCTCGACCAACTCACCCCCGAGCAGGTCGACCAGTTGCTGCACGACTTCGCGGACAACGAGGCGGACCGATGAGTGACACCGGCACCGACGCGCGGCGGGCCCTGCTGGCCCAACACCTGACCCGACGGCTGGCCCAGCGCAGCCACCCGCTGTCCTACCCGCAGCAACGGCTGTGGTTCCTCGACCAGCTCACCCCCGACAACCCCGTCTACAACATCCCGCTGGGCTACCGCATCCGTGGCCGACTCGACATCGACGCCCTGCGGCAGGCCCTGACCACGGTGGTACGGCGGCACGAGGTGCTGCGTACCGTGTTCCGGGCGGTGGACGGCCAGCCGCGCCAGGTCGTGCTACCACCGGCGGAGACACCCCTGGCCGTGCTCGACGTGGCCGACGCCGCCGAGGCCGAGGCGCTGGCCGGGGCCGAGGCGCGTACCCGCTTCGACCTGGTCAACGGCCCGCCGCTGCGGGCCACCCTGTTGCGGCTGGGCCCGGAGGACCACTGGCTGTGCCTCACCGTCCACCACATCGTCTGCGACGGTTGGTCGCTTTCCATCATCGAGCGGGAACTGACCGCCGCCTACAACAGGCGGCAGCTACCCGACCTGCCCGTCCAGTACGCCGACTTCGCCGAATGGCAGAGCGGTCACCTGACCGGTGCCACCCTCGACCGGCTCGTCGACCACTGGCGGGACCGGCTCGCCGACGTACCGCTGCTGGCCAGCCTGCCCACCGACCGGCCCCGCCCGCCCACGCAGACCTACCGCGGCGCGCACCTGGACCTGCGCTTCGACTCCGATGTCACCGGGACGGTGACCGCGCTGGCCCGGCAGGCCGCCGCGACCCCGTTCGCGGTGCTGCTGGCCGCCTTCGCCATCGTCGTGCGGGCCCACACCGGTACGGCGCAGGTCGTCGTCGGCTCGCCGGTGGCGGGCCGGCAACGCCCCGAGATCCAGCCACTGGTCGGCTTCTTCGCCAACACCCTGGTCCAGCGCATCGACCTGAGCGGCGCCCCGACCTTCCGGCAGCTCGTCGAGCGGACCCGCGACGAAACCCGCGATGCCCTGGCTCACCAGGAGCTGCCGTTCGAGAAGCTCGTCGAGGAGTTGCACCCGAGCCGGGACCTGGCCCACAACCCGCTGTTCCAGGTGCTGTTCAGCTACCACGACACCGACGCGGCGGGGCTGGCCCTGCCCGGCTGCACGGTCACCCCGGTCCCCGGTGACACCGCCACCGCGAAGTTCGACCTCACCCTGTCCCTCACCCGGCGCGGGCCGGACCTGACTGGTCGCCTGGAGTACAGCACCGACCTGTTCGATCCCGACAGCGCCGAACGGATGGCCGCCCGCTTCCGTCAGGTCCTCGCCGCGGCTCTGGCCCGTCCGGACACCCCGGTCGGCCAGCTCGACGTCCTGACCCCGGACGAGCGCCACCAGCTGCTCACCGAGTGGAACGCCACCGGCGTCGAACGCCGCACCGACGTGCTCGTCCACGACCTCATCGCCGCGCAGACCCGGCGCACCCCCGACCAGGTCGCCGTGCGGGACGCCGGCCCCGGCGACCAGCCCGGGCTGACGTACCGCGAACTCGACGAGCGCGCCGAACGCTTCGCCGCCACGTTGCGCGGCCACGGCGTCGGCGCGGACGTGCCGGTCGGTGTCCTGCTGCACCGCGGCACCGACCTGGTGGTGACCCTGCTGGCCACCCTCAAGGCCGGCGGAGCATACCTGCCGCTGGATGCCGCCCTGCCGGCCGACCGGCTCACCTTCATGGTCGCCGACTCCGGTGCCCGGGTGGTGGTCACCACCGACCACCTCGCCGGCCGGCTGGGCGGCCTGCCGGTCACCACCGTCGCCCCCGGCACCCCACCCGCCGACCCGGCACCGACCGGGGCGGCCGGGCCGGCGCGCGCCGACGACCTGGCCTATGTCATCTACACCTCCGGATCCACCGGACGTCCCAAGGGTGTGCTGGTCACCCACCGCAACGTGAGTACCTTTTTCGCGGGGATGGACCGCGAGTTCGGTCCGGACGCCGACGGCGGCCGGGACCCGATCGGGCCGACCTGGCTGGCGGTGACCAGCGCCTCCTTCGACATCTCCGTGCTGGAGCTGCTGTGGACCCTCACCCGTGGCTTCGAGGTCGTCGTCCGGGGTGACGAACCCACCTCCGGCGCCGCGACCGCCACCGGCGCCCCGGTGCCCGCCGAGGTGCAGGCCCGGCCGATGGACTTCAGCCTCTTCTACTTCGGCGGTGACCAGGGCGGCGCCGCCGACAACCGGTACCGGCTGCTCGTCGAGGGCGCCCGCTTCGCCGACCGGCACGGGTTCACCGCCGTGTGGACCCCGGAACGGCACTTCCACGACTTCGGCGGGCTCTACCCGAACCCGTCGGTCACCGCCGCCGCCATCGCCACCATCACCGAACGGGTGCAGATCCGGGCCGGCAGTGTCGTCGTACCGCTGCACGACCCGCTCCGGGTCGCCGAGGAGTGGGCCGTGGTGGACAACCTCTCCGGCGGGCGGGTCGGCATGTCGGTCGCCTCCGGATGGCAACCGAACGACTTCGTCCTCGCTCCGGAGCGGTACGCCGACCGGAAGAACCTGATGCTGGCGGGCATCGACGAGGTACGCCGGCTCTGGCGGGGCGAAACGGTCAGCCGTCCGCGTCCCGGTGGCGACCACGTCAGCGTGCGCGTGTACCCGCCACCGGTGCAGCCCGAACTGCCCGTCTGGGTCACCAGCGCGCGCAGCCCCGACACCTTCCGGATGGCCGGTGAGATCGGGGCTGGGCTGCTCACGCACCTGCTCGGCCACTCGGTCGAAGAACTCGGCGAGAAGATCACCATCTACCGCAGGGCCTGGCGCGAGGCCGGCCACGCCGGCTCCGGCCACGTCACCCTGATGCTGCACACCTTCCTCGGCACCGACACCGAGCACGTGCGCGAGCTGGTCCGCGTGCCGCTGTACGGGTACCTGAAGAGCTCCTTCGACCTGCTCTCCGGTCTCGGCGCGGTGTCCGGCAGCAGCAGCGACTTCCGCGCCCTGCCCGAGGAGGAACTCGACGCCCTGGTCGAGCAGGCCTTCGACCGGTTCTTCGACACCGCCGCCCTGCTGGGCACCCCCGAGGCCGCCGCGGACCTGGTGGACCGGCTCAAGGCGATCGAGGTGGACGAGGTCGCCTGCCTGATCGACTTCGGGGTCGACCACGACCACGTCCTAGCCGCCCTACCGCACCTGCGGGCCGCCCGGGACATCAGCGAGGAACGCCGTCGGGTGGCGTTGGCCGACGAGCCCGTCGCCGTGCAACTGCGCCGCCACCGCGTCACCCACCTGCAGTGCACCCCGTCGCTGGCCGGTGTGCTGGCCGAGGATCCCGACACCCGCGCGGCGCTGCGTGCCCTGCGCCGCCTGGTCGTCGGTGGGGAGTCGCTGCCCGCCGCGCTCGGCGCCGACCTCGCCGGCCTGGTCAGTGGCGGCGTGCACAACATGTACGGCCCGACCGAGGCGACCGTGTGGGCGAGCACCCAGCGGGTCACCGGTGACCGGCCGGTCGCCGCGACCGTGCCGCTCGGCCGTCCTCTGGCCGACGTACGCGCCTACGTCGTAAACGCGGACCTGCGGCCCACTCCGGTCAACGTGCCCGGTGAACTGCTGCTCGGTGGTCCGGGCGTCACCCGTGGCTACCACGGCCGCCCCGCGCTGACCGCGGAACGCTTCGTTCCCGACCCGTTCGCCGCCGACGGTTCCCGCCTGTACCGCACCGGCGACCTGGCCCGTTGGCGCCCCGACGGCACGCTGGAGTTCCTCGGTCGGCTGGACCACCAGGTGAAGATCCACGGCCATCGCATCGAACTCGGCGAGATCGAGAATGTGCTGGCCGCCCAGCCGGACGTCCGTGCCGCCGTGGTCGTCGTACGCGGTGACGGTGCCCGCCGCAGCCTGGCCGCCTACTGCCAGCCGGCCCGCGCCGGCAAACCGGCACCCGACCCGGCTGCCCTGCGGGCCGCGCTGGCCCGCGCACTGCCGGACTACATGGTGCCGGCCACCGTCACCGTCCTCGACGAGCTGCCGCTGACCTCCAACGGCAAAATCGACCGCAACCGGCTGCCCGACCCGCACACCGCCGGGCCCGACCGCTACCTGGCTCCGCGGACCGACATCGAGCAGACCATCGCCGAGGTGTGGGCTCAACTACTCGGCCGCGACCGGGTCGGTCTCGACGACAACTTCTTCCACCTCGGCGGCAACTCGCTGCTGGCGGTCCAGGCCAGGGCCCGGCTGTTGGCCCGCGACGTGACCGGGTTGTCCCTGGTGGACCTGTTCCGCTACCCGTCGGTACGCGCGCTCGCCGCCGCCTGCGCCACCACCGGCGACCGCCCCGACGCGCTGGCCGGGACCCAGCAGGCCGCCGGGCGACGCGCCGCCGCCCTGTCCGCCGCCGTATCACGCCGGGCGCGAAGGAGCTGACCGGCCGTGACCGCATACCTGGACAGCACCGGAACCGCCCCGGACGGCGGTCCGCCCGACGGGGTCGAACCGATCGCGATCATCGGCATGGCCTGCCGGGTACCCGGTGCCGACACCGTCGCCGGCTTCTGGGCCAACATGCTCGACGGCGTCGGCTCGATCACCCGCTTCACCCCCGACGAACTTCGCGCCGCCGGCGTGGACCCGCACCTGCTCG
The DNA here is from genome assembly GCF_040643125.1 of Micromonospora sp. NPDC047465. Classification (NCBI taxonomy): domain Bacteria; kingdom Bacillati; phylum Actinomycetota; class Actinomycetes; order Micromonosporales; family Micromonosporaceae; genus Micromonospora; species Micromonospora sp. NPDC047465. Next base: position 42,222 of record NZ_JBEYTP010000029.1, on the reverse strand, counting down.
CCGACCCCGAGTACGTTCCGGCGGGCGCGATGATCGACGACGCCGACCACTTCGACGCGGAGTTCTTCGGCTACAACGCCGCCGAGGCCGAGACGATGGATCCGCAGCAGCGGGTCTTCTGCGAGACCGCCTGGGCGGCCTTGGAGGACAGTGGCCACACCCCGGACCGCACCGACGGCGCCGTCGGCGTGTTCGCCGGCATGTTCATGAACAAGTACCTGATGGCCAACCTCGCCACCAACCCCCGCTTCCAACGTTCGGCGATGGCACCCCTGGCCCGCATCTTCAACGACAAGGACTTCCTGGCCACCCGGGTGGCGTACCTCCTCGACCTGGACGGCCCCGCGTACACCGTGCAGACCGCCTGCTCGACCTCCCTGGTCGCCACCCACCTGGCCTGCCAGTCCCTGCTGACCTACGAGTCGGATCTGGCGCTCGCCGGCGGGGTGGCGATCAACCTGCCGCTGAAGGCCGGCTACTCGCACACCTACGGCGGGGTGTTCAGCCCCGACGGGCAGTGCCGGCCCTTCGACGCCGACGCTGAGGGGACCGTACCGGGCAACGGCGCCGTGGCCCTGGTGCTGCGCCGGCTCTCCGACGCCCTGGCCGACCGGGACCACATCTACGCGGTGATCCGGGCCAGCGCGGTCAACAACGACGGCGCGGTCAAGGCCGGTTTCACCGCGCCGAGCGTTGACGGGCAGGCCCGCGTCGTCACCGCCGCGCACGCCCTGGCGGCGGTCTCGCCGGGCAGCATCGGCTACCTGGAGGCCCACGGCACTGCCACCCAGGTGGGCGACCCGATCGAGGTCGCCGCGCTCACCCAGGCGTTCCGCCTCGGCACCGTTCGGCGGGGCTTCTGCGCCCTCGGCTCCGTCAAGGCCAACATCGGCCACCTCGACGCCGCCGCCGGAGCCGCCGGCCTGATGCGCGCCGCCCTGGCGGTACAGCACGGACGGATCCCGCCCATGCGGAACTTCCGCTCCCCCAACCCCGACCTCGACCTGGACACGTCGCCCTTCTACGTGCCGACCCGCGTCACCGAGTGGTCGGCCGGTGCCGGACCACGCCGCGCCGGGGTGAGCGCCTTCGGGGTCGGCGGCACCAACGCCCACGTGGTCCTGGAACAGCCACCGCCCATCCCCGACCCGGCCGGCACGGCGCCCGCGACCGGCTGGCACCTGGTACCGCTGTCCGCGCGCAGCCGCACCGCCGTCGACGCCGCCACCCGCCGGCTGGCCGACCATCTGGAGGACCACCCGGACCTCGACCTGGCCGACGTCGCCTTCACCCTCCAGGACGGGCGGCATGCCTTTTCGGTACGCAGGTTCGCTGCCTGCGCCGACCTGACCGACCTGGTGGCCGTGCTGCGGGGGGAGGACCCGCACCGGCTGGTCACCCGCACCGCCCCGGAGTCCGTCCACCGGGCGGTGTTCATGTTCCCCGGCGGCGGCAACCAACACCGGGACATGGGTGTCGACCTCTACCGCAGCCAGCCGGTGTTCCGCGAGGAGATCGACCGCTGCGCCGCCCTGCTCCGCGACCGGCTCGACGTCGACCTCACCGCGCTGCTGTTCCCGGGCGGTGGCGGGTCGGGACGGGGACGCGCGCTCGGCCGCGCCGAGGGACCCGGCGTGGTCACCGCGCTGTTCGCCGTGGAGTACGCGCTGGCGATGCTGTGGATGTCCTGGGGCGTGGAGCCGGTCGCCCTGCTCGGCCACAGTCTCGGCGAGTACGTCGCCGCCTGTCTGTCCGGGGTGTTCACCCTCGGCGACGCGCTCGCCGTCACCTACGCCCGTGGTGAGTTGTTCGCCCGAATGGCCCCGGGCCGGATGCTCGCCGTACCGCTGCCCGAGGCACAGGTCGCGGAACTGCTCGACGAGAGGCTGTCGATCGCGGCGGTGAACACACCGGAGCTGACCGTGGTGGCCGGCCCGGACGACGACGTCGCCGCCCTCGACCGGCTGCTGGCCGGCCGGGGCGTGGACTGCGGGCGGATCAACGTACCGGCGGCGAGCCATTCCTGGCTGGTCGAACCGATGCTCGACGAGTTCACCGCCCGGGTGAAGGAGTGCGACCTGCGTCCACCGCACACCCCGTTCGTCTCCTGTGTCACCGGCACCTGGATCCGCGCCGAGGACGCCACCGACCCGCACTACTGGGCGCGTCACCTGCGTCAACCCGTACGCTTCGCCGACGCGCTGCGGACCGTCCTGGCCACGCCCGACCGGGTGCTGCTGGAGGTCGGGCCCGGGCGGGCGCTGACCGCGCTGGTACCCGGACAGCGGCTCGCCCCCACCCCGGCCGCGGTCGCCTCGCTGGGCCACCCCCGCGACCGGCTGCCGGACACCGCGCACCTGATGGCCGCGGTGGGCCGGCTCTGGCAGGCCGGGGTGAGCGTGGACTGGCCGGCGCTGCACACCGCGCGGCCGGCCCGACGGGTCAGCCTGCCCGGCTACCCGTTCCAGCGCCGCCGGTACTGGGTGGAGCCGGGGGCGACCGCCGTCGGCGCCGACGCCGGACCGGCCGCCGCCCCCGACGTCTCCGCCGCCTCGGCCTCCGGCGTCGACCCGGACGACGCACCGGACGACGGCTACCTCGGCCCCCGTGACGAACGGGAACGTCAGGTCGCGCGGGTGTGGTGCGACCTGCTCGGCGTGGACCGCGTCAGCGTCACCGACGACCTGTTCGACTGCGGCGCCCACTCCCTGATGATCACGCAGGCCGCCCGGGAACTACGCCGTCTCGGCGCGCCCCAGCTCACCGCCCGCGACGTCCTGGCCAGCCCCACCGTCGCCGGGCTGGCCGCCCGGATCGAGGCCGCCGTGTCCGGGCGACCGCTGATCGAGGTGCGCGGCAGCGGCCCCGACCTCGCCGCCGAGGTCGTCCTCGACCCGGCGGTCGCCCCTGACGAGGACGCGCCGGCCCGCACCGGGCCCCCTCGGGTGGTGCTGCTCACCGGTGCCACCGGGTTCGTCGGCGCGTTCCTCTGCGCCGAACTGGCCCGGCAGACCAGCGCCGAGATCGTCTGCCTGGTCCGGGCCGCCAACCCCGAGGAGGGCACCGAACGCCTGCACGCCGCCCTGACCTCCTACGGCCTGCCGATGCCACCCGCGCACCGGCTGCGCGTCGTCCCCGCCGACCTGGCCAGACCCCGACTCGGCCTGGCGCCGGCCGATTTCGACGCCCTCGCCGACGAGGTCGACGCGATCTACCACTGTGGTGCCTGGGTCAACTTCGTGCGCCCCTACCGGTCCCTCAAGGCCACGAACGTGCGCGGCACCGAGGAGGTACTGCGGTTGTCCACCCGGGGCCGGCCGACGCCGGTGCACCACATCTCCACCCTGGCCGTGCTCGCCGGAGCCGTCGCCGCCGGCGTCGGGCAGATCCACGAGGACGACCCGCTCCCGCCGCCGGTGGGGCACGACACCGCCTACAGCCAGAGCAAGTGGGTCGCCGAGGGTCTCATCGGCCTCGCCCGGGAACGTGGCGTACCCGTGTCGGTCTACCGGGCCGGTGCCGTGCTCGGGGACAGCCGCACCGGCGCGACCAACCGGGAGGACTACGTCACCAAGGTCATCCAGGGCTGCCTGGACCTCGGTCTGGCCCCCGCCCGCCGGTACGCCTTCGCCGCCGCCAGCGTCGACTACGTCGCGCGCACCGTGGTCGCCCTGTCCCTGCGGCCGGAGACCCTCGGCGGCACCTTCCACACCGTCAACCCCGACCCGCTGGACTGGAACGACATGTTCACCCACCTGCGGACCTGCGGCTACCGGGTGCCGAGCGTCGACTGGCAACGCTGGCACCACCAGCTCACCGAACAGATCGAGGCCGACGAGACGTCGAACAACCTCGCCCCGCTGATGGCGATGCTCGGCGACACCCCGGACCGGGACATGCCCCGGATGCGCTGCGACAACGTCTGGTCGGCGCTGCCGGCCGGCCTGGCCCGTCCACCGGAGCTGGACGCCGCGTTGTTCGCGCGGATGCTGGGTTTCCTCGCCCGGGGCGGGGTCCTGCCCGCGCCGCCGAACGCCGGTCCGGACCGTCCCGGCACGACGCCGGCCGTTTCCCCCGCCGCCGCCTAGGAGGAACTGCTCACATGACCATGCTGTTGACCGGCGCCACGCTCATCGACGGGCTCGGCGACGAACCGGTGACCGACCGGGCCGTACGGATCGACGCCGACCGGATCACGCAGGTGGGGACCCGGGTTCAGGCCGACGGCGCCGACCTGGTCGACCTGAGCGGGCTGACCCTGCTGCCGGGGCTGATCGACGCGCACACCCACGTGGGCTACTCCAGCGACGTCCACGCGATGCTCAACGGGCAACTGTCGGTGGCCGAACGGGCCGCCGACATTTTCCGCAACCTGCGTGAGACCGTGGACGCCGGGTTCACCACGATCCGTGACTGTGGTGGCCTCGACCTCGGGGTGCTGCGTACGGTGCGACGAGGGCTGGTACCCGGTCCCCGGATCTGGGCCGCCGCGGTCGCGCTGTCCCAGACCGGCGGTCACGGCCGGCTGGGTTCGCCGCTGGCCCCGGCGGGCCCGTCGCCCCTGTCGGTACGCGGCCTGACCGGGATGACCCCCAACGCCGACGGCGTCGAGGAGGTCCGCCGAGCCGCCCGCGAGTGCTTCCGTCAGGGCGCGTCGTTCCTGAAGATGGCCGTCACCGGCGGGGTCATCTCGGTGTCCGACTCGTTGGAGGACACCCAGTACACCGTCGAGGAGATCGCAGTCGCCGTCGCCGAGGCCCGCGCCCGCAACACCTACGTCACCGTGCATGCCCACAACGGCGCCGGTATCCGCAACGCCGTCGAGGCGGGCGTGGGCTGCGTCGAACACGGTACCGGCATCGACGAGGCCACCGCCGCGTTGATGGGTGCCCACGGCGTGCACCTGGTGCCCACCCTGGCCATCGCCGAGACGATGCGTACCGACTCCGCGCGGCAGGGACTCGCTCCCGGTTTCGGGGACCGGGTCGGCGACACCGCGCAGCGCATGATCGACGCCATGCTGCTGGCCCGCGAGGCCGGCGTGCTGGTCGGCTCCGGCTCCGACCTGATCGGACCGGACCAGAACCACCGCGGACTGGAGCTCGCGCTCAAGGCCCGCGTCCTGGGGCCCATGGCGGCGATCGTCTCGGCCACCTCGGTCAACGCCCGCATCATGCGGGTCGCCGACCGGGTCGGGTCGGTCGAGGTGGGCAAGCTGGCCGATCTCGTCGCGGTGGACTTCGATCCGCTCGGCGAGCCGCACCTGTTCGAGGACCCGGACCGGGTCGTCCTCGTCGTCCGCGACGGCGAGATCGTCAAGGACACCCGCAAGTGACCCCGGCGCCGCGCGGACACCCGCCGATGACCGCCGCGGCGGGGCCGGCCCGGGCCAACGGCCGGCCGGCCGGCGCCGTCGCCGACCTGCGCGCCCCGACCACCGCCGAGAAGGTAACCGAGCTGCGCCGCCGACGCGCCGAGGCGGAGCAGCCCGGCTCCCCGCGGGCCGCCCGCCGGCTGGCTGCCCGGGGCCGGATGACCGCGCGGGAGCGGATCCTGGCGCTGCTCGACCCCGACTCGTTCGTGGAGACCGACCGGCTGGCCCGCCGGGACGTCGAGGGGTACGCCGGGCCGCAGCCGCCCGGCGACGGTGTCATCACCGGTTTCGGCACGGTCGACGGCCGCCAGGTGTGTGTCTACGCGCACGACGCGACCCACCGGGGTGGTAGCGCGGGGGCGGTCTTCGGCGCCAAGGTCTGCAAGATCCTCGACCACGCCCTGCACGTCGGTTGCCCGGTGGTCGGCATCAACGACTCCAGCGGCGCCCGGGTGGAGGAGGGGGTGCTGGCGCTGGCCGCGTACGGCGAGGTGGCCCGTCGGATGGTGACTGCCTCCGGGGTGATCCCGCAGATCTCCCTCATCATGGGTGTCTGCGCGGGCGGGGCCGTCTACACCCCGGCGTTCACCGACTTCGTGGTCATGGTGGAGAACACCTCGCACATGTTCGTCACCGGCCCGGACGTCATCCGGGCGGTGACCGGGGAACGGGTCAGCATGGAGGCCCTGGGCGGCGCCACGGTGCACGCCACCCGGAGCGGGAACGCCCACTACGCCGCCGCGAGCGAGGCCGAGGCCATCGACTACGTCCGGGACCTGTTGTCCTACCTGCCGGCCAACAACCTCGACCCGGCCCCGGTCTGGCCACCGGCGTCCCTGCTGGAGCCCACCGCCGCCGACCGGGAACTCGACACGCTCGTACCCGATCGGGCCACCACCCCGTTCGACATGCACGAGGTGCTCAGGCGGATCGTCGACGACGGCGACCTGCTGCCGGTGCACCCCGACTTCGCCCCCAACATCATCTGCGGCTTCGCCCGCGTCGACGGCGTCACGGTGGGGGTGGTCGCCAACCAGCCGCTGCACCTGGCCGGTGCCATCGACATCGACGCCGCGGAGAAGGCCGCGCGGTTCGTCCGCTTCTGCGACTCGTTCAACATCCCCGTGCTCACCCTCGTCGACGTGCCCGGTTACCTGCCCGGTACCGCCCAGGAGCACCAGGGCATCATCCGCAGGGGTGCGAAACTCGCGTTCGCCTACATCGAGGCGACGGTACCGAAGATCACCATCGTGGTACGGCGGGCCTTCGGTGGCGGGTACGCGGTCATGGGATCCAGGGAGCTGGGCGCCGACCTGTGCTTCGCCTGGCCGACCGCGCAGATCGGCGTGATGGGCGCGGCGGGCGGGGTCGCGCTGCTGCACCAGCGTACCCTCGCCCAGGCCGACGACCCCGCGCTGTTGCGCCAGGTTCTCGTCCACGAGTACGAGGACCGGTTGCTCACGCCCTACCGGGCCGCCGAGCACGGCTGCGTCGACGACCTGATCCTGCCGTCGGAGACCCGACCCACGGTCGTCCGCGCACTGCGCGCCCTGGTCGACAAGCGGGTCATCGGTCCGGCCAAGAAGCACGGCAACATCCCGCTGTGACCGGCCGCCCTTGGCGCCGGGGGTGCCAACCACGCCGTGTTCAGTCCCCACGGCGGGGACGCCGCCACGGCGCGGCGGGGCCACGTCCGCGGTGACGGTCCGGGGTGACCCGGCGCCTCGGCGGAAGGCCGCCGGCCACGGGTGCACCGACGGCCCGGGCCACCCTCAGGTCGCTGCCGCCTCCCCGGCCGGCACCGCCGCACCGACCGGCTGCCCGGTGGCCCCGATGAGACGGGCTACCACCGCTCGGGAGGACACGCCGAGCTTGGCGAAGATGTTCGCCAGGTGCATCTCCACCGTCTTCTCGGTCACGAACAGCTCCTGCGCCACGCGCCGGTTCGTCAGACCTTGGCTGACCAGCACGGCGACCTGCCGTTCCCGACGCGTGAGCAGGTTCAGGCCAGCCGACTCCTCGCGGTCGTCCCGGCCCGTACGGCGCGACGAACGCGCCGCGAGGCGACGCCGCTCCAACGCGGCCTGTCGAGCCAGCCGGTGCGCGCCCCACCCCTCGAACGCGGCCTGCACCGCCTTGATCTCCCGGTAGCTGTCGTCGACCAGGCCGAGTGCGGCCAGCGGTCCGACGGCGACCATCCGGGCCCGGGCAGCGTCCACCACCATGCCGGCGGCGGCCAGTTCCCGTGCCGCCACCTGCGCGGTGGCCACCGCCCGCGCCGGGTCGTCGGTGGCCAGCACCTGTGCCCTGGCGAGCAGGGCCAGACCGGTGTGGCCTGGCAGGTCGAGCACGGCGGCGACCGCGTCGGCGCGGTCGGCCCAGTGCGCCGCGACCTCGGTCCGACCGGCGGCGAGTTCCGCCCGCGTCATCGCCTCGCACCAACTGGCCTGCGAGCACAGGTCGGAAGCGGACGGGCCGGGGCTGTCACCGAGCTGCGTGCGGGTCAGGTACGCGGCCACGTTCCCGCCGGCCAGCCCGATCTCCACCAGCAACCGGCGGGCCAACAGCGAGTACGGTCCGTCGGGCAGCACCGGCAGGGCATCCACCTCCGGGTAGGTCTCCGCCGTCGCCCGTACCTGGCTGTCCAACCATGCCCGCAGGATGCGGGCCACGGCGATCTCCCGCTCCCCGCCGACCGCGGTGGCCACCTCCGCCGCCCGCTGCGCGCACTCCTGTGCCTGCGGCAGCCTTCCTTTGACCTGCAACGTCACCACCAGGGCCGCGTAGAGCCGGGCCAGCAGCAGCAGCTGCCCGCTGTGCTGGGCGCCGGAGACCGCCCGGTCCAGGTGGCGTAGCGCGTCGTCGAAGCGCTCGTGCAGTATCTCCGCCTCGATCACCCATTTGGCGGCCCGCAGACTGCGAACGAACTCGCCGTCGAGCATCGCGTCGAGCAGGTCGACCGCCTGATCCAGGCGGCGACGCGCGGCCGGTATGTCCAGCGCGGCGGTGTCCGCCACCGCCAGCAGGGCGAGCGTGGTGGCCTCCGCCGAGCGGGCCTGATGGCGCTGGGCTGCCGTGTACGCCACGGCGGCCAGTTCGCGGGCGACGTCGGCGCGGCCCGCGGCCAACTCCAGACAGGCGAGTTCGAAGCTGAGCATGGCCCGTCCGATGCTCTGGGCGGCGGGCAACGTGGCCAGCTCCGCCCGGGCCAACGCGCCCGCCTCGGCACGTCGGGACAGCGACAGCTCCACCATGACGCAGAGGGCCACCGCATGGGCGCGACGGGTCGTCGGGCGACGTTGGCGCATCTTGAGCGCCTCGTGCAGCGCGTTGCGGCTCGCCACCAGGTCACCGACGACGGCGGCCAACTGGGCGAGGCGGACCAGCAGCACCACGCGTCGCAGGTCGTGGTCGGGTCGATGCGGCAGCAGCCGCAGGGCCACACGGAGCCAGTGCGCCGCGGTGACCGGGGCGTGGTGCTGCGCCGCCATGGCGGCCCGGTGCAGTATCGACACCGCAGTCAGATCGCCGGGGCGGGCGGTGCGGGCGACGTGTGGGGCCAGAGCCTCGGGCGGGGCGCCGCGCCGGCACAGCGCGGCCGCCGCCCGGTCGTGCGCGGCCAGCTGCCAACCCGGGCTGACCGCGTCGTAGACGGCCCGCCACAACACGGCATGCCGGAAGCTGATCAGCCGGCCACCGGCGACCGGGCGGACAACGTCCAGTTCGGCCAGTTCGTCCAACGCACGGTGCACCTCGGCGTCACGGCACTGGCCGATCTGCGCGACCAGCGCCGGCTCGAACACCTCTCCCGCCACCGCCGCCGCGTCGAGGACGATGCGGCTCAGCGGGGAGGTGGCTTCCAGCTCCCCGACCAGCCTCATCCGCAGAGTGACGGGCAGCTCGCCGACGACCACCGAGGCGGTGCTGCACAGCCCGGTGGCGGCGGCGGCCAGCGCGTGCAGGTGCAACGGGTTGCCGCCGCTGTGTCGGTAGACCGCCCACTGCCACGGCGTCCTGCACTGTGGACCGAGCAGGGTCTGCGCGTCCTTCTCGCTGATCGGCCCGAGCGGCACCTCCCGCACCCACTCGTCACCCGGCGCGCCGACCAGCGCGGCGTGCAGGCGTACCGGGGCCTGGCGGGGCCGGTAGGCCAGCACGACCAGCAGTGGCACCGGCGACGGGGTACGCACGAGCTGGGTCAGCAGCGCGATGGTCGCCTCGTCGGCCCAGTGCATGTCGTCGACGAGGACGACCAGGCTGTTGGCGTCCGCGTCGCCCGTCCGGTTGACGAGATCGCGCACCAGTTGGATCGAGGCGGTGGCCCCCGTCGGCGCCTCACCCGGGTCGGTCTTCCGGTTCGCGCAGCGGTCGCAGTCGACCAGCGCGTCGAGCAGCGGGGCCAACGGTTGTGACCGCTGGCCCCGGGTGGCCGAACTGGACACCACCCGGGCTCCCCGGCGACGGGCGAGCTCACCGAACTCGCTGAGCAGCCGGGTCTTGCCGATGCCGGGATCACCGGTCACCGCCACGACCCGGACGCCGGCTCGGCCTGTCGCCTCCAGGGCGCTGCGCAGGACTGCAAGTTCGGGGTCACGACCCACGAACGGGGGCATCAGCACCACTGTCCCGACGCATACCCGCTGCCACCGACTGGTTTCCATGTAACCCCGGGACCAGCCATTCTAGATCGACTCCCGTCTTCGACGATACGCCGCCATCCGCCAATAAGACATTAGCAGGATTCGATTGGCTCTTGTGACATGACTCTCGACGCAAAAGCCGCACCACGCAGCAGACCCGGACCTACGGATGCCCCTGATCCTAGGGAACTCCCCAGTGCCCGACAAACAACCACAAGTCCATAATCGACGTTAGCCATTTATGAGGCGGAGGCATCATTGAGCACCCGGCTGTACGCCCTCCCCGTCGACCAGACGGGCTGGCACATCAAGGCAGGGAACACCACCGTATTCGACTGGGACTACGACGAGAGCCGGGACAAACTGCTCACCCTTTACGAAAAGGGCAAACAGCGGCAGTGGAACGCGGCGGAACGACTCGACTGGACCATCGAAATTGATCATGACGACCCGATGGGCATACCGGAAGAGTCGGTGGCCATCTACGGGTCGCGCACCTGGCAATCAATGAACCGCAGAGAAAAGGCAAACGTCCGGCTACACATGAACTCGTGGCAGTTCTCCCAATTTCTCCACGGTGAACAGGGTGCCCTCATCTGCTCTGCCAAGATCGTGCAGACCGTACCGGACATCGACTCCAAGTTCTACGCCGCGACCCAGGTCGTCGACGAGGCCCGCCACGTCGAGGCGTACTCCCGCTACCTGCGGGAGAAGATCGGCTTCGCCTACCCCATCAATCCGCACTTCAAGGGCCTGCTCAACGACATCATCTCCGACTCCCGCTGGGACATGACCTACCTGGGCATGCAGGTCCTCATCGAGGGTCTCGCCCTGGCCGCTTTCGGGCAGATCCGCGACTACTCCAAGGAACCACTCGCCCAGGCGCTCAACGCCTACGTCATGCAGGACGAGGCGCGTCACGTGGCCTTCGGTCGGCTGGCCCTGCGCGACTACTACCCCGAGCTGACCCAGGCCGAGCGCGACGAACGTGAGGAATTCTGCATCGAGGCCTGCCACATGCTCCAGCAACGCTTCGTCGGCGAGGAGGTCTGGACCGCGCTCGACCTGGACGCCGCCGAGTGCATGGCCTTCATGCGCGATTCCGAGCACTACCAGTACTTCCGATCCAAGCTGTTTTCCCGGATCGTGCCCACACTCAAGGACATCGGCCTGTTCGGCCCGAAACTGCAGCGGGCCTTTGCCGACATGGGAGTGCTCAGCTACCAGGACGCCAACCTCGACCGGTTGATGACCGAGGACGAGAACGTCGCCGACGAGGTCGACAGGCTGCGCCGGGAGCAGGTCGCGCGCGCGATCCGGCTCGGCTCAGAGTCGTCCTAGCGCCCCCACACACCGAGCTTCCGGCCCGAGGAGATCGCCCCGTGGACACCCCAACCGCTGTACCCGCCAACTACGTCCCGCAGGCGTTGGCGCTGTTCGAGAAGTACGGTCCGGCGGAGGCGATCGTGCACCAGGGCCGCCGGCTGACCTACGCCGACCTGCGGCACGGCGTCCTGCACCTGGCCGAGGCCCTGAACGGGCAGGGAATGGTCGCGGGCCGGGCGGTGGCGGTGGTCGCCAACAACCACCCGGACGTGGTCATGTTGCACTTCGCCCTGCACCTGCTGGGCTGCCGGTCCATCTGGGTGGCCCACGCGCCTCTGGAACACCAGTTGGACTTCCTCGGCCAGGCCCGCCCGGACGCGCTGGTGTACGACCCCCGCACCCACGCCGAGGCCGGCGTCGAACTGGCCCGACGGTCGGCTGCCCCGGCCGTGTTCAGCCTCGGCCCCGCCGCCCTGGGCACCGACCTGTGGCAGGCACCCCGGCGGGCCCTGGACCCGGCCGACGCCACGGGCGAACCCGCGTCGGTGTTCCAGACCAGCGGTACGACCGGACGTCCCAAGCTGGTCCACCACCGCAACGTGCTGTTCCAGACAATCCTGGAACTCGCCACCAGGTGGGCGGGCGAGGGCCGCCCGACCCGCCACCTCTACTACGGCGTCTTCTGGCACGTCAGCTCACAACTGGGCGTCATGGGCATGCTGTTCGCCGGCGGGACGCAGGTGATGTGCGACTCCTTCGACGCCAGGCAGTTCTTCACGCTCATCGAGCAGGAGCGCATCACCAGCACGAACGCCGCCTCACCCCGCCTGTACGAGCTGCTGGACTGCCCGCTGCTCGGCCGGACTGACCTGAGCAGCCTGGAGATGATCACCCTGGGCGGCTCGACCGTCGCCCCCGCCCGGCTGACCCAGGCACTCGAACGCTTCGGGCCCATCGTGCGCGTCGCGTACGGGATGAGCGAGGCGCCCCTGATCACCGAACTCAACGGCGACGAACACGACCCGAGCCGGCCCCACCTGCTGCGCTCCTGCGGGCGTGCCTACGGTGACGTACGCATCGCCATCCGGGACGAGGCCGGACGGGAGTTGCCGCCCGGGCAGCACGGCCAGGTGTGGATCACCGGGTCGCTGGTGATGGCCGGGTACTGGGGACAGCCGGAGCTGACCGCCGGGACACTGGTCGACGGCTGGCTGCGCACCGGGGACACCGGGCACCTCGACGAGGACGGCTACCTCTACCTGGTGGGACGCGACCAGGAGCTCATCGTCACCGGTCCCGGCGCCGTCAACGTCTACCCGGGACCGATCGAGGATGTCCTGACCGCCCACCCCGACGTCCACGACGCGGCCGTCGTCGCCGTGCCCGACGACGCCTACGGTGAGGCGGCGTACGCCTTCGTCGTGCCCGTACCGGGTGCCACCGTCACCCCTGAGCAACTCCGCGACCTGATCACCGAACGCCTCGACACCAACTGGACGCCGCGTGACGTGGAGTTCGTCGACGCGTTGCCCATGATCGGCTACGGGAAGGTCGACAAACGCACACTGCGTGACCGCTATCTCGCCCGTACCGGCGCGGCAGTCGGTTCACCGGAGTGACGGTGTCCAACCGGCGCCGGGCCGCCCTCGTCGGGCTGCTCACCGCCGGAACGATCTCCGACACCGGCACCCGGGTGTCCACGGTGACGCTGCCCTGGCTGGTCCTGGTCAGCACCGGCAGCCCCACCCGGATGGGCCTGGTCGTCGCGGCCGAGATGCTGCCCTACGTGCTGACCAGCGCGCTGGGCCCGCCGCTGGTGGACCGACTCGGTGCCCGTCGGGTCTCCATCACGGCCGACCTGGCCAGCGCCGCCGGCATGGTGCTGCTGGCCGCCACCTACCAGCTCGGGTTCGCCCTGCTGCTCGGGCTGGTCGCCGTCATCGGCGTCGTCCGGGGTCTCGGCGACAACGCCAAACGGGCGATGGCGCACGCCACCATCGCCGCGGCGGGCGCTTCGATGGCGCGGGTCAGCGCCATCGACGACGGTCTGCACCGGATGAGCATCCTCGTCGGCGCACCGGTCGCCGGTGTGATCATCGCCTGGTTCGGCATCACCCAGGCCATCCTCATCGACGCGGCAACCTTCGCCGTGGCCGCCGCCGTCGTGACGGCGCTGATCCCGGCGTCCATCGGACGGCCCATCCACGACGCCACGACGGAGCGGGAACCGTACCTGAAGGCGCTGGGCATCGGGCTGCGCCACCTGCGACAGGACCAAGTCGCCGTCGGGATCTTCGCGGTGATGTTCATCATCAACCTGTTCAACCAGGCCAGCGTCGCCGTCTACATCCCGCTCTGGGTCGACCAGGTGCTCGACAACCCAGCCGCGCTCGGCGCGGTCAGCGGTGCGCTCGCCCTCGGCGCGATCGTCGGCAACATCGGCTTCTCCATCGCCGCCACCCGGCTGCCCCGCTACGTCACCTTCACGATCGGGCTGCTCGTCGGTGGGGCCCCGCGCTTCCTGGTCATGGCGTTCAGCCACGACCTGCTGGTGGTGACCGCCATCACCTTCGTCTGCGGCCTGGCGCTGTCCTCCGTCAACCCGATCATCGCCGCGACCATCCTGGAACGCACCCCGCCACCCTTGCAGGCCCGGATGTTCGGCCTGGCCACCGCGTTCTCCTGGGCCAGCATCCCGATCGGCGGCGTGCTCGGCGGCTGGGCCGCCTCCGCCCTCGGACTGACCGCCGCGATCACCCTGAGCGGACTGCTGTACCTGATGGTGGCGCTCACCCTGGTGCTACGCCCCGCCCGGTGGCGCCGCCTGGACGAACCACCGCCCACCATGGCCAACACCACCGAACCGGTCCGGACGTGAACACCACCGTGGCCACCCGATCGCTACCGTTCCCGGCGTCCGCGGCCGGGCCGCCCGGCACGGCGCGCGTCGCCCGGCCCGGCAAGCTGCCGGCAACCCCCGACAGTCCCCCTCCCCGATCCATACGCGACCGGTCAACACTGCGGAAGGCGCCCACGACATGCACGTTCGAGACGACTACGGGCTTCCCATCGCCGAAGCAGACGCGCACGAGGCACTCGCCGCACACCGCGCCGGCGCCCTACCCCCGGTCGCCCTCATCAGGGTTCCCGAACCGCCCCGCGACACCTGGGCGGACCTCGCCCACGCCGGGTTCATTCGCAAGCCGATCTGGCTGAGCTGGCGGGCGCCCACTCCACGCTCGGTCGACGACTACGCCGCCCGGCTCGCCCGCAAGGCCCGCCAGGACCTCCGCCGAGCCATCGACCGGGCGGCCAGCGCCGACGTGCACATCGAGGTGCACCAGACGCTCAGCGCCGACCAACTCGACCCGTTCCTCACCCTGTACGAGAGCCGGGTCAACGGCATGACCTTCGGCCTCTCGTTGGCCGGCCCGATGCGCGCCGGCATGATCGACAATCCGACGACCTTCGGCGTGTTCGCCTACGAGAAGGGTGAACTGGTCGGCGGCTGCCTGTGCCGGGAGTTCCCGCAGGACAACTCGGTGTGGCTGCTCTTCTCCGCCGTCGAGGCCCGCTGGCGGCAACACAGCCTCGCCCGGGTCATCTACCTGCACGCCTTCGAGGAGACCCGCAGGCGCGGATTTCCCGAGGTGACCCTGGGCAACGACCCCAACCTCTACGGACACGTCGCCAAGCCCGGCCTGTTCCTGTTCAAGACCCGCCTCGGCTTCGAACCGGTACCCGCCAAGCCCATCGGTCGGGCCCCGGCGGGCGACTTCGCCGACCTGCTGCTGTCGGTCGAGGCACTGACCACACCCGTGGTCGTGCTGGGTTACGCCGACGGCGACTCCCACGCCGCCGCCAGCACCCCACGCCTGACCAGCCACGTCTTCGGCGCCGGGCCGGAGATCGACATCAACCGGTACACCACCCGTACCGTCGACACGGCCAGCCGCGTCGACCTGCCGGCGCGGGTAACCCGTGCCACCGCCTGACCACTGATTCGCAGTCCTGCTCCACCGCCGTACCCACTGGCCGCTCCGGATGTGACTCATGGGGAGAACCAGTGCCGCACAGCCACCGATTGTGAGGGCGGAAATGGTCTGTTCGCTCGTCTGCGCCTGCTCGTCCGCCGAGGCGACGCACGCGACCCGTCGTCGGATCCTGATCTCTCCTTGACATCCTCCCGGCCCTGAAGGGCCGGGATTCCCACGGTCGCCCGTGAGGTTTCCTGTTTCATCGCCGATTGCCTTGCCGGGAGGATTCCCTTGAGGTCTTACATCAGCTCCGCAGGCGTTTTACCTCTCCGCCAGCCCAGCGGCGAGGATGTTTGTCGCGGCGTTGATGTCCCGGTCGTGCTCAGTTGCACAGCCGGGGCAGGTCCAGGTGCGCACGTTGAGGGCGAGGGTGCTGTTGATCCGCCCGCACGTCGAACAGGTTTTGGACGACGGGTACCACCGGTCGACGGGGATCACCTCACGGCCGTACCACTGGGCTTTGTACTCCAGCATGCTGCGGAACTGACCCCAGGCCGCGTCGGAGATGACGCGGGCCAAGCGCCGGTTGCGGAGCATGTTACGCACGCTGAGGTCTTCGATCACGACCGTTTGGGTCTCACGGACGAGGCGAGTGGTCAGCTTGTGCAGATGGTCCCGCCGCCGGTCGGCGATACGAGCATGGATCCGGGCCACCTTCAGTCGGGCCTTCGCCCGGTTCGCGGAACCCTTCTGTTTGCGGGCCAGGTTCCGCTGCGCCTTGGCCAGCTTCCGCCGGTCGGCCTGCCCGTACCGCGGGTTGGCCACCCTGCCCTGCTCGTCACTCACCCCAGGCATCGGACGCGACAGGGTGAGCAGACTGGTGATGCCCGCATCCACACCAACCTCCGCCGCACCGGGCGGCAACGGCTTCACCGCCGGGTCCTCAACCAGAATGGACACGAACCAGCGGCCGGCAGCGTCCCGGGACACCGTGACCATCGACGGTTCCGCCCCGGCGGGCAGGGACCGGGACCACACGATGTTCAGCGGACTGTTCATCTTGGCCAGAGTGGGCCGGCCGTCACGCCACCGGAACGCCGAGCGCGTGTACTCGGCCGACGCCCGCGACTTGCGCTTGGACTTGAACCGCGGATACCGGGCCCGCTTGTCCCAGAACGCCACGAACCCGGCCTGCAGATGCCGCAACGTCTGCTGCAACGGCACCGACGACACCTCGTTCAGGAACGCCAGCCCATCGGTGCGCTTCCACCCGGTCAGCCACCCCGAAGACTGCACATACGTGGTGCGTTGCCGGTCAACCGCCCACGCCCGGGTCCGGGCCTCCAACGCCCGGTTGTACACCAGACGCACACACCCGAAGGTGCGGTTCAACTGCCCGGCCTGCTCAGCGGATGGGTAGAAGCGGTACTTGTATGCCCGCTTCACCACCTCACCCCACGCCTCACACCTACCAACCGTCCATGTAAGACGATCAGCGAGGGGAAGGGAGCGGCGTTTCCTCCCGGCCCTGAACGGCCGGGTTTCCACGCCGCAAATCCGATGAACACGAACCTCAGTCAGGAAAGATCCGCACCCGCCCACCGGTCCGGGTCGGCGACGACGAGGATCTCCGTCCTCGGGCCGTTGCGCCTCGAGCACCTCGATCACACCGTGCAACTCGGGCCGAAGGTCTCCGGTCTCCTCTCGGCATTGGTGCTCCACGCCGGCCGACCGGTCGACGCGGGCCAACTCGTCGACCTGCTGTGGGGAAAGTCCGCCTCCGCGGCAGCCGAGACGACTCTCCGCAGCCACGTCTCACACCTGCGCCAGAAGCTCGGACTCCCGCCCGGCCAGGGCGGTCCGGTGGCCACGGTGCGGACTGTGGGCACGCCGGCCAGCCGGGGCTACCTGCTGGAGGTGGCGCCGGGCAGCATCGACGCACAGGTCTTCGAGAGCGCGGTGGTGGAGGGCAGCCGGCTGCTGCGAACCGGCGGTACCACCGAGGCGCGGCAGGCGGCGAAGCTGCTCCGGGACGGGCTGGCTCTGTGGCGGGGCACCGCCTTCGCGGACATCGCCCACTGGTGGGGCGCCACGGCCGAGATCAACCGTCTGGACGCGCTGCGCCGTTCCGCGATGCAGATCCGCGCCGAGGCGCTGGTCGAGATCGGCAGTTACCTGGAGGCCACGGGCGAACTCGCCGGCATGATCGCCGTCGACCCGTACAACGAGAAGGTGCGGCGCCTGCTGGCGCTGGCGCTCTATGCCGACCAGCGGGTGGACGAGGCGGCTGAGGTCTGTCGGGAGGGGCTGACCCTGTTGGCGTGCCGTGGCCTCGACGCACCCGACCTTCACGAACTCCAACGGAGGATCCTGCGACGTACGGTTTCCGTCGGGACGCGCCAGTCGGTGTGGACGGCCAGTTGGCGCTGTACCGCAGCCTGCTCGTCGACCGTCGGCTGCTGATCGTGTTCGACAACCCGGCTCCATGTGGTCAGCCCGCGGCGGCATCCGGGGCCCAGTACGCCCCCGGCACCGGGGCGCCCAGAGTGTCACGCACCATGAGGACCGCCTCCAGGCGGTTACGGGCGCCGAGCTTGGCCAGGGCGTGCGAGACGTGGCTCTTGACGGTGGCGCTCGAGACCCCACAGAGTTCCGCCGCCTCGGCGGTGGTGAGTCCCTCGCCGAGGCGGCAGAGCACCTCGCGTTCCCGGGCGGTCAGCTTCTGCACCGCGTCCTGGGACGGCCGGTTCACCCCGGCCGGGTCGACGTAGAAATTCAGCAGGGCAGCGGAGAACACCCGGTTCCTGCCGGCGACCGCCTGCACGCTGCCGGCCACACCGCTGAGATCGGTCTCCTTCACCAGGCAGCCGGCGGCGCCGGCCGCCACCGCGGCGTCGAGACTGCGCCGGGACCAGTCCAGGCAGAGGAGGACGACCCTGATCCGCCGGGCGGTCAACTGTCGGATCGCACCGACCATCGGTTCCCCGTGGCTGGCTCCGAGGACGGCCACCTCGACACGTTGCAGCGGCCAGTCCGCCAGCGGTCGGCGGCTGTCCACCTCGGCCACGACGTCGAGCTGGCTGTCGCCGTTCAGCACGTCGTACAGCAGGTGACGCCAGAGCGGATCGTGGTCCGCGACCAGGACCCGGGTCCGCATCCTGGCGCGGGTCTCGCCACCGTCGGCCTTCGATCGCGACCGGAACTGGCGCGTCGCATCCTGGACCACCGTCATACCGGCACCTCCCGATGCAGCTCGGCTGCGCTCAGTCGCCGGGTCCCGTCGCGGAACCGGAACTCGTAACAGATCCGACGCTGCGCCGCGGCGATGAGCGCGGCCAGGTCGGCAGGCCGGTCACAACGCCCCCAGTGCAGGTCGAGATGCCGGGTCATCACGTCGGCGTCGAGGACGTCGCCCACCCGTGCGTACGCCCGGAAGCCGTCGATGCCGTCGACCTGGCGGACGTCGGCCGCGCCGCTGATCGAGATGAGTTCGCAGGGCTCGACCGGAGCCAACGTGTGGTATTGGAAGTGGACCCTGTCCGGCTGGTCGATCGGGGGCACGGTCACCGGTTGGCCGAGTGCCAGCTGCCCGGCGAGACGGACCACGTCGAAGCCGGCGCAGTGCCGGGCCAGTGCGCCGATGTGGCCGCCCAGGCGACCGTTCACCTCGATGATCCGTGGCCCGCGCTCGGTCAGCTTGATCTCGGTGTGGGTCAGACCGGGGCCCAGGTCGAACGCGGTGAGGGCACGCGTGGCGAGATCGAGGATCTCCTTCCGCTCGACGTCGGTCACCGCCGCCGGCCAGAACTGCCCTGTCTCCCGGAAGGGCGGCACCAGCGGGAGTTTCCCGGTGACGGCGAGATGCCGCAGCCCCTGCGGCCCGTGGTAGCTCTCCACCGACACGTAGTCGCCGTACGGTCCGCCCGATCGGCCCACGAGCAGCTCTTCGACCACCACTGTGGACGCGCGGCCGGCCGGCAGGAGTGGGGCGAGCACCCGGTGCGCCACCGCGTCGTCAGTGATCACGTACGTGTTCCGGCTGCCCTGGCCGTAGACGGGCTTGACCACGGCGGGCAGGCCGACGTGGTCCCGGGCGGCGGCCCACTCGTCGATCGAGGAGATCGGGCGGCTACGTACGTCATCGACGCCGCGCACACGCAGGCGCTCACGTTGCCGCACCTTGCTGGTCAGCAGCCCGGTCGTGGCGATCGGGTGAAACGGCAGGCCGAGCGCGTCGGCCAGCCACGCGGTGACCGGCAGCATCGGCTCGGAGAAGGTCAGGACCGCCGCCGGGGTGAGCCGACGCACCGCCGCCAGATCCGCCTCGCGGTCGCCGGTCAACGGTACGACGTCACCCAGCCGGCGCAGCACCTCCCCGGTCCGGTCGGTGTATCCGCTCGGGTTGACCAGGAACGCCACCGGGCCGAGCGTCCCCAGTCCGACGGCGATCTCCGCGGCCGACGCGGCGCCACGGTCGTACACGACAACCAGCGGGCCGGCCATCAGTCGGGCATCCCCGCCGCCGCGTGCAGCGCACCACGGTACAACTCCAGGTACGTCGTCACCTGCGCCTTGTCGAACAGGTCGGGATCGTAGGCCACCGCGACGGCGGTGCCCAGGTCACGCGAGTTGATCATGAAGTCGACCATGAACGGGAAGCTGGTCTTGTCGAAGGCCCACCACGCGCCGGGCCTGATCGCGGTCAACTGCTCCAGTTGGTCGTACACGTGGAAGTGGGTGAAGTTGAACGCCGTGTCGAACGGTGGCCGGCCCAGCCGTTGCTCGATCATGGCCAGCGGGTACCGCCGGTGACGCATCCCCCGCTGCTCGGCGGCGAGGGCGCTGCGACACAGTTCCACCTGGTCCTCGGGCACCACCGGCACCCGGATGGGAACAGTGTTGAGGAACAGTCCGACGAGGAGGTCCGCGCCAGCGATCTCCGGCCGCCCGTTGACCGTCAACCCGGTCACCACGTCGCGGTCCCGACCGGTCCAGGTGCTCAGGGCCCGGACGTGACAGCCGAGAACCAGACTCTTCAGGGGGACGCCGATGGTGCCGGCCACCGCTCTGAGGCCCTCCAGCAGGGTCTCCCCGACCTCGAAGGTGAGCATCTCCCGGGGGTCGGCCGCGCCGCCGAAACGCCCACGGTCGAGCAGCAGCCCGGGCACGTCCGCCTCGGCGTGCCAGAAGTCGGCGGCCTCCCGGTTGTCGATGGCCTCCCGTTCCAGCCGGAGGAACTCCCGTTGCCCGGAGGCCGGTGGCAGCGGCAGGTCCGCCGGCCGGCCGGTGAGCTTCGCGTCGTACAGCGCGAGAAGCTCGTAGCAGAGTCGCGCGTAGCTCCAGCCGTCGAGGAGGGCGTGGTGGAGTGTGAGGGTGACGTAGAAGCAGCCCTCGAGTGCCACCACGTGGCAACGGAGGACCGGCGGACGGCCCCAGTCGATGGCCTGGGACAGCTGCGTCTCACGCCAGCGGGTGACCGGTTCGGTTGTGGTGGCGTACTCGACGGTCAACGGCGGGTCCACCGAGGACCACAGCAGTTGCGCGGGGACGCTGAAACCGCCCAGGTCGAAGGAGGAACGCAGGGCCTGGTGTCGGCCGCACAGCTCGTCGAGCGCGGCCGTGAACAACGCCTTGTCGAACGGCCCGGTCACCTCGACACCGATGAGGTCCTGGTAGAGACGGGGGTCGCCCGACGCCTCGCTCAGGTAGATGAGCCCCACCTGAAGGACCGAGGTGGGCCAGGCGTCGCGTACCTCCGCCGGCATAAGCGCCCGGTCGTAGGGGTCCAGGAGACTGAACGGCTGATAGTCCCCCACCCCGTCGGCACGTCCGTCGCGACCGGCCACCGCCGCCACCAACTCGCTGACGGTCGGAAAGAACATCAGGTCGCGCAGCTCGACCGGAATGCCCCGCGCGTTGGCGTCCGCGACGACCCGTAGGGCGATCAGCGAGTCTCCCCCGAGGGCGTAGAAGTCGTCATCCGGGCCGATCGGCTGGTCATCGAGGTGCCTCCGCCAGATCTCCACCATGGCCTGCGTCGTGTCGCTCATTCGGCGAACTCCCTCGGGGATGCCGTGCGCCGCCGGGTCAGCACGGGCAGGTGTGTGATGCCGGCGATGAAGTTCGATGCCAGGTGCTCCACCGGACCGTTGAGCTCGATCCGTTCGAACACCCGGAACAACTCGGCGAAGAAGGTGGCCAGCGTCATCCGCGCCAGCGGTGCGCCCAGGCAGTAGTGCGGGCCGAATCCGAAGGCGATGTGCCGATTGTCCGGGCGGGTGATTTCGAACCGGTAGGGATCGGTGAAGACCTCCCCGTCCCGGTTGGCCGACCCGACCCAGACCGCGACCGCCTCGCCCTGACGGACCAGGCCGCCGCTGAGTTCCACGTCCTGCCGGGCGTAGCGCAGGAAGCTGTTGGCCGGCGAGGTCCACCGCAGGCCCTCCTCCACCAGGCCGGTCAGTGCCTCCGGTGCGGCGACGGCCTGCGCCGGGTGTTCGATCAGCGCGAGGACGGTGCCGGTGACGGCGTGCGGGGTGGTGGCGTTCGCGCCGAGCAGCAGGCTGTAGCAGTTGTAGATGACCTCTTCGGTGGTCAGCCGCCGACCACCGGCCAGCATGCTGGCCAGGTGCCCGATCAGGTCGTCCCGTCGCTGGCATCCGTCGTCGCGCAACTGCCTGGCGAAGTAGTCGAACAGGCTGTGGTGGGCGATGGCCAGGGTTGCGGCCGGATGACGCACACACAGCCCGGGGTCCGCTGGCGCGGCGGCCATCGCGGTCCACCGCGTCAGCTCGGCCCAGTCTGGTTCGGGAACTCCCATGAGCATCCCGGCGACCGCCATCGGCAGCTGGGCGACGCACTCGGCGAGATCCCATTCCGCACGATCGAGCACGGGCAGCAGGATCCGGCGGACCGCCCGGACGACGTCCGGTTCGAGGTCGCGCACCGCCCTGGCGGTCAGCACGCGGTTGAGCGGGGTGCGCAGCTCGGTGTGCCGGGGCGGGTCGGTCGACACCAACATCAGTCCGGCCGCCTGGTCGCCGTGGCCCAACTGTTGCAGGAGGCTGCCCTGCTCCGAGGTGAACTCGCGGTGGTCGCTGAGCACCCGGCAGGCGTCCCGGTACCTGGTGACCGACAGGAAGGTCCGGCCGTCCGGCAGTTCCTGCCGGTGCAGCGGGTGCCGGGCCCGCATTTCGGCCCACACCGGGTGCGGGTCACCCGTGGCGTAGAAGTCGGGGGCGAACAGGTCGACGTCCGCCACCGGCGTCGTCAGGGGTTGGGCGCCGCTGGAGATCCTCACCGGATCTCCTGCATCTGGTGGGCGGCCTGCACGCTGCGGGCCAGTCCGGCCGGGGTCGGGTCCAGATAGAACGACAGCGGGGACACCTCGACGCCGTGTGCCTGCCGGAGTTCCGCGAGGATCTGCACCCCGAGGAGCGAGTGGCCGCCGAGTTCGAAAAAGTCGTCGTCGGCACCGATGCCGTCGAGGTCCATGAGGTCCTCCCACAACTGCGTGATGCTCAGCCCCAGCTCCGTAGCCGGTTTCCGGTGATCGGCGCTGACCTCGGGACGGCTGTGGGACTCCCGGCCAGCCAGATCCGTCCGGTCGACCTTGCCGTTCGCGGTCAGCGGCAGCGCGTCCAGCCTGGTCACCCGAGCAGGGACGGCGTACGACGGCAGCACCTCGCTCAGCCGTCTGCGGAGCTCCAGCACGGATGCGGTCCCGGTGAAGAAGGCCGCCAGGCGCCTGCTCCCGCGCGCGTCGTCCTGCACCACGACCGCGACGTCGGTCACGCCCGGCGCCCCGACCGCCACGGCCTCCACCTCCGCCGGCTCGACCCGGAAGCCCCGGATCTTGACCTGCCGGTCCCGCCGGCCGACGAACTCGAGCTGCTCCCCGGTCCGCCGGACGAGGTCGCCCGAGCGATACATGCGCGAGCCGGGGGTGGCGGCGAAGGGGTCGGCGACGAAGCGGGTCGCGGTGAGCGCGGGGTCACCGAGGTATCCGTGGGCGATGCCCGTCCCGCCGACGTAGAGTTCGCCGACCTGACCGTCGTCCACCGGCCTGAGCCGATCGTCCAGGACGTACGCCGTGCTGCCGTGGATCGGCTGCCCGATCGGGACGGTGCTGCCGGTGACCACGGAAGTCATCCGGTGGCAGGTGCTGAAGGTGGTGTTCTCCGTCGGCCCGTACCCGTTGATCAGTACGGTGTCGGGCAGCGCCGCCACGGCGCGGTTCACGTGCGGTACGGAGAGGACGTCCCCGCCGGCCAGCAGGTGCCGCAGTCCACGCAGGTTGTCGAGGCCGGCCTCGACCGCCCGGTGGAACAGGCCGGCGGTGAGCCACAGCACCGTGACGCGCTGTGCGGCGACGTAGGCGCAGATTTCCTCCGGCGAGAGATCGCCCGGCGGCGGGATGACGAGGCAGGCCCCGTTGAGCAGCGGGCCCCACACCTCCAGCGTGGACGCGTCGAACGCCAGCGGCGCGTACTGGACGAACACGTCGTCGTCGCGGATCGGCAGGAAGCCGTTCTCCACCACCAGGCGGACGACGGCCCGATGCGGTACGCACACCCCCTTGGGCCTGCCGGTGGAGCCCGAGGTGTAGGCAAGGTAGGCGAGGTGGTCCGGGCCGGCCCGGACCACGGACGGGGCTGCCGGCCCGTCGTCCAAGGCGTCCGGCACCGTCAGGGCCCGGCAGCCGGTCGGCAGGTCCGGCAGTCCGGAGGGTGTGGTGAGGACCAGGTCGACGGCCGCGTCCCGCAGGATGGCATCGCGGCGCTCCGACGGGTAGCGGTCGTCGAGCGCGACGTACGCGGCGCCGGACCGGAGGATCGCCAGCAGGCCGACCACGGCCGCGGCGGAACGTGGCAGGTGCACTCCGACCACCGCCCCCGGGGCCGTGCCCGCCTGCTGCAACCGGTGGGCGAGCCGGTCGGCGCGCCGGTGCAGCTCGAGGTAGGTCAACTCGCCGTCCCAGGCCCGTACCGCCGTCCGGGCGGAGTGCCGTGGGGCGATCTGCCGGAACAGCTCGTCGATCATCGCGGGGCACGCTCCTGTAGTTGCGCCGACAGCAGGGCAAGCAGTGTCTTGGGTCCGTTCAGGAACTCGTAGTGGCCCCCCGCGAGGACGTCGAACCGCACGTCGTCGCTGTAGTGCTCCCAGCCCCGCAGTTCGGCCTCGGTCACCTCGGGGTCGTCGGCCCAGTGCAGCACCGAGATGTTCATCGGGACCGGCGCCGGCTCGTCGCGTCGGTAGTGGCGGTTGGCCTCCAGGTCCTCGCGCAGCACCGCCATGCTCAGTGCCAGCATCGCGGGATCCGGTTGCCCGCCGCGCCGCACCGCGAGGTCGGCCAGTTCGTCGAGGAGTTCCTCGTCGGTGAGGGCCAGGAACCGGTCGTGCGGACAGTGGTGCGGCGCGACCTGGGCCGAGACCACGAGGCTGGCCGGGTGCGGCAGCCGGTCGACGGGCAGGCGGCGCGCCGTCTCGTACGCCGGCAACGCGCCGGCGCAGTGACCGAAGAAGGCGAACGGTCGGTCGAGCAGCGGTAGGAGTTGTTCGGACAGTACGTCCGCCAACTGCGCGTAGCTGCGGTAGTGGGGCTCACGGACGCGGTTCTCCCGACCGGGTAGTTGCACGAGGCAGACCTCGATCCCGTCGATCCAGCGGGGCCACCGGTTGAACATCGACGCGCCCATGCCGGAGTACGGGAAGCAGAAGATGCGGCCGACGGACTCGTCGGACGGGTCGCGCAGCAGCCAGCGGTTGCGCTTCACGACTCGCCTCCCCTCCGGCGGCAACCGTCCGCGCGGTCGGACGACTGTGTCATCCTCGCTCTCCCCGCGTCGGGCACATCGGTGCCGAGCCGGTCCCGCACGGCAGGGGTAGCTGCTGGCGGATGAGATCGCCGAGCTCCGCTTCCCGGTCGCGGTAGTAGAAGTGGCCACCGGGCAGCAGGATGGTGGTCGCCGGCCCGAGGGTCAGGTCCTCCCAGCCACGCAGGTGCTCGGGAGTGATGTCGGGGTCGGCGTCGCCTCCGACGATCAACATCGGGCAGGGCAGGGGCTGGGGCGACGCGACGTGCCGCGCGGCCAGCAGCGTGTCGGAGCGGATCGCCTGGATCGCGAGGCGCCGCATCTCCGGGTCGTCGAGGATCTCCTCGGTGACGGCGTTCTCCTCCCGGAGGACGGCGACCCACTGTTCGACACCGCGTGATTGGATCTCGTCGGCGCACAGTGTCTTGAACGCCGTCGGCTGGGCCGACGAGATCACCACGAGTTCGACGTGGCGGCCGGAGCGGGTGAGCCGGTGTGCCAGCTCGAAGCAGAGCAGCCCGCCCAGGCTGTGCCCGAGGAGCACCAGGTTGCCGACAGTGTGCTGGTCGATGTCCTGTGCCAACTGGTCGGCGAGATCGTGCAGGCTGGCCGTGGGCGGCTCACCGATACGTGGTCCCCGTCCCGAGTACTGGAGGACGAGCGTCTCGTCGGCGGTGGGTGCCACGTGCCGCAGCAACTCGTGTACGGAGTAGGCGCTGCCGCCGCCGTACGGCGCCACCACCACGGTACGGGCGGCAGGGCGGCTGGGCTCGCCGGCAACGCCGCGGTACCGCCACAGCCCACGCGTTATTGGCTCCAGCGCCATGCGGCACACTCTCTTTCATCAATGGATCTCGGCCCAGTGAAGCACTCGGCTGTGGAAACACTGTGGAATCGGCGTGGAAGGCGGGAGCCGGTCGCCGGTCGCCGGTCGGGGCGGCCGGCCACGCACGGTGCCGGACCTCCACCGATGGTGGAGGCTGGGCGCACGCCCTCCACCATTGGTTGAAGACAGGCCGATGCATCAACGACATGATCTGAGAATTCGCCGGGCCTCTGTTCTCTGGTGCGCGCCTGGACCGTGCCGTATCGGCACTGCCGAGCAGGCACCCCCGAACTGGCCGGGCTCACCGTCAGCGCCGTGCTTGCGTCACCGCGAGTGAAGGATGAGCATGACCCCAACCGAATCGCGCCGTGGTGTCGGCGGCTGGGCCGAGACCCTGCTGGCCGGCTTCACCCACTCCGTGCGTCGTCATCCCGACCGGACAGCCGTCATCGCGGACGGGCGAGTGCTCACCTACGCCGAGCTGGACCAGGCCGCCGAGGCGGTGGCCGCGCAGCTTCAGGACCGGGCCGTCGACCCTGGCGCCCACGTCGGCATCTTCCTGCCCCGGACCGCCGACCTGGTCCTGGCGGCGATCGCGGTGATCAAGGCGGGCTGCTCGTACGTTCCGCTCGATCCGGCGAACCCCCGGGCCCGGCTGGAACGCATCCTCGCCGTGGCCGAACCTTCCCTGGTCATCACGACGAGCGACCTGGCAGGCAACCTGCCACCGGACACCGCGGTGATCCGGCTGGACCACGATCGGCCAGGGGACCTGCGCTACTCACCGCCGTCGGTGGACTCCTCCGCCTGCGCGTACATGATCTTCACTTCGGGCACGACCGGCCAGCCCAAGGGCGTACGGATATCCCACGGCAACGTCCTGCACCTGTTCGACTCGACGGACTCCCTCTTCGCGTTCGACGCTCACGACGTGTGGTCGATGTTCCACTCCTTCGCGTTCGACGTCGCTGTCTGGGAGATGTGGGGGGCGCTGCTCTACGGCGGTTCCGTGGTCGTCGTACCGGAGCCCGCCGTCCAGGATCCGGCCTTGTTCCGGCGGCTGCTGCGGGACCGGGGAGTGACGGTGCTCAGCCAGACGCCGACCGCCTTCAACCAGTTGATCGCCGAGGAGCAACGGCACGACGACAGGTTGTCGGTGCGTCGGGTCGTGTTCGGCGGCGAGGCGCTGCGCTTCGCCAGCCTTGCACCGTGGGTCGCCAAGTACGGCGACGAGGCGGTCGAGCTGATCAACATGTACGGCATCACCGAGACGACCGTCCACGCCTCCTACCGCCGGGTCCGCGAGGCCGACCTGCTCCAGGGGGCGAGCCTCATCGGGGTACCGCTGCCGAACTCCTCGTTCCTGCTGGCCGACGACCAGCTCCGTCCGGTGCCACCAGGCGACGCGGGCGAGATCGTCGTCATCGGTCCGGGTGTCGGGCTCGGATACCACGCGCAGCCCGAGCTGACCCGGCAACGGTTCGTCGAGCTGACCGACGCCGACGGGCGGACAATCCGCGGCTACCGTTCAGGTGACCTCGCACGGCTCCGACCGGACGGCGACATCGAGTACCTGGGCCGGGCCGACGACCAGGTCAAGATCCGCGGGTTCCGGATCGAGCTCGGCGAGGTCGAGGCGGCGCTGGTCCGACAACCGGCGGTACGCGCCGGCGCGGTGGCCGTCCGTACCCTGCCGACCGGGGACGAGGGCCTTGTCGGATACGTCGTGCCCCACGACGGGACCGCGCCGGACCAGCGCCGGCTCCGCGACGATCTCTCGCTGGTCCTGCCCGGCTACATGGTGCCGGCGGCATTCGTGCTGCTGGACGCGCTGCCCCACACCGTCAACGGAAAGCTCGACCGGTCGGCCCTGCCGGAGCCGACCCTCGCCGCCACCACCGGTCGCGCGCCACGGTCGCTGGTGGAGGAACTGCTCTGCCAGCTCTTCGCCCAGGCGCTCGGCCATCCCGTGGTGGACCCGGACGACAATTTCTTCGTACTGGGGGGACACTCGCTCACCGCTGTCCGCCTGGTCACGCGGATCAGAGCGGTCCTCGGGCTGGAGGTGAGCATCCAGGAGCTGTTCGAGTCGCCCACCGTCGCCGCGATCACCGCGAAGATCACCGCCGCGACCGGTCGTCCGCCACTGACCCGACGTACCGACGGTGACGTGGTGCCCCTGTCGCACGCGCAGCGACATCTCTGGTTCCGGCATCAGACGCCCGGCACCTCCCCAGCCGATCAAGGGGCGTACCTTCTCCACCTGAGCGGTCGGGTCGACGTGGCGGCGCTCGACGCCGCGCTCACCGATGTCGTACGCCGGCACGCTGTGCTCCGCACCCTGTTCCCGCAGCACCAGGGGGCACCTGTCGCGCGGATCGTCGACGCCACCTCGGTCCAGCCGCCCCTGGTCGTCGAACACGTGAGCGCGGAGAAGCTGGCCGACTCCGTCACGGCCGTCGCCCAGGAGCCCTTCGACCTCCAGCGGGAGCCCGCCATACGGGCCATGCTGTTCCTCGTGGACGAGGACCGCTCGGCGCTCGTGCTCGTCCTGCACCACATCGCCGCCGACGAGTGGTCATGGCATCCGCTGCTGCGCGACCTGACCGAGGCGTACGGTGCCCGGCTCGCCGGCCTTGCGCCGCGCTGGCAGCCGTTGCCCGTGGAGTACGCCGACCACGTCCTGTGGCAGCGGGATCTGCTGGGCGACGTCGACGACCCGGACAGCGTCACGGCGCGGCAGTTGACCTTCTGGAAGGGATACCTGGACGGCATACCGCACGCACTCGTGCTGCCGTTCGACCGGGCCCGGCCGGCCGACTCGCGGTCACACGTCGGCCTGGTCCCGGTCGACATCGACGCCGACCTGCATGTCCGGCTCGCCGGACTGGCCGGGGCCAGCGGCACGACCGTCAGCATGGTGCTCAAGGCGGCGGTGGCCGCACTGCTGACCCGGTTCGGGGCGGGCACCGATCTGCCGTTCGCGGTCACGGGGTCCGGTCGGGCCGAGGCCGCCCTGGAACGGCTCGTCGGACGCTTCGCCAACACGCTGGTCACTCGGGTCGACACCGCCGGGGACCCGGCCTTTGCGGAACTGCTGGTCCGGGTACGGACCACGGACCTGGCCGCGTACCAGCACCAGGATCTGCCCTTCGAACGGCTGGTCGAGCAGCTCGACCCGGTGCACCCGGCCGGCCGGCACCCGCTGGCCCAGGTCAGGACGGGGACCCAACCCGCGATCTCATCCGGCGTCGCCCTAGCCGGGCTCGGCGTGGAGGCGGAACCGGTCGGCAACCACACCGCGGCGTTCGATCTGTCGTACCGGTTCGCGGAACGGCGCGACGCGGACGGCCGGCCGCAGGGGGTGCTCGGCTCCGTGGAGTACCGCGTCGACCTGTTCCACCGGGAAACCGTCGAACGCCTCGCGGGCGGCCTGGAACGCCTACTGGAACAGGTGACCTCCCACCCCGCCGCCCGGCTGAGCCAGCTCGACGTGCCCGACGCCTGAGGTGGGCCTGGTCGGGCACCCGATCGACAACACGTTGCTCTTCGGTCGGGTCATCGATCCGACCGCCGACGATCCGGACACCGTCGCCATCCGCGAGGTGAACGAACTCATCCACACCGACGACCTGGTGGAGGCGTGTGTCCTGCCCCTGGCCGACGGGGTGACTCTGGCGCGCAGAACGTCCGGCTGGCCGGCCGGCAGCCGGTCGTCTCCGGGCCGCAGGATCGCGCCGGGAGACGACCGGCCGGCCTGTCCCGGGTCATCCCGCACTGGTGTCTGCTCCTGAAGTGCCGGCGTGGCGAGGCTGGGAATGATCAGGCGCATGGTGCTTGGCGGGTCGCGGCGCTCGACCAGCAGGTGCAGGCGTTGCACGCCGTCGACCTCGGCCGCGGGTACGGACCGCCGGCTGTCGCAGTCCCGGTCGTCGAACCCGGCGAAACCGATAGGCGATCTCCATCATCCGGTTCCGTTCGGTGCGCCGGAAGTCCGCGAGCAGATGGGCCCCGGCTGCGGCGGCCTCACCCGCCAGCCAGTTCAGGATGACCGCGCCGACCCCGAAGGACACCACCTGACACGAGGTGGCCAGCAGTTTCAGGTGCCAGACCGTGGGGCGCTGCTCCACCAGCAGCACCCCGATCGCGCCGTGCGCCCCGAACCTGTCGGTCAAGGTGGCCACGAGCACGTCGTGGCCCTCGTCGACGAGCAGTCGGCGTAGCGTCTCGTCGGAATAGTGCACGCCGGTCGCGTTCATCTGGCTGGTACACAGGGTCAACTCCTCCACCCGGCTCAGCTCGACCTCAGTGGCCCGCAGGATCCGCAGTTCGAGGTCGAGTGAGCACAGGAACGCCTCGTCGGGGCCGCCGAACTCGGCCCGTTCGGCGTCGCGGCGAAGGTTCGCCTGGTACATCGCGCGCCGCTTTCCTGAATCCACCGTCCTGGCGGCCGGGGTGAACTCGGGCAGGGTGATCCCAGACCAGGCACTTGACCATGGTCGTGGCTTTCTCGCTCACCCGTGTCCTCTCGGTGGTTCATCAGGCGTAGATGCCGAGGGCGTGCTCGGCCAGGATCAGCTCGCAGATCTCGTTGCTGCCCTCGATGATCTCCATCAGCTTGGCGTCGCGGTACGCCCGTGCGACGGGGTGGCTGTCCCGCGCGCCGCGGAGGCGAGCACCTGGACTGCGGTCGCGGCACTCGCCGCGGCGTGCTGGGAGTTCAGGTACTTCGCCAGCACGGTCGCCGACACCATTTCAGGCGGCCGGCTGTCCCAGCCGTGGCTGGCGTGCGCACATCCTCGTCGCGGTCTTCTCCGCGGCCAGCAGCTGGCCACGTGTCGGGCGACGAGCTGGTGCTCGGCCAGGGGTTTGCCGCCGCTCATGACCGCTGCGCGCCACGGTTACCGGCCCGTGGATGGCCCGGCGCGCTACCTTCTTCAGCTGCGCTGATGGCGCAGTCCGTAGAACCGGAGAGCCGATTCACGCTGCTGCTCGACCGTGCCGATCTCCTTGGCGTCGGCCGGAGCGAACAGATCGACCTCCTCCAGCGCACCACAGGTCGGCTCCGACGCCAGGACGTACCCGAAGCGGCCGTTGGTGAATTGCCCCAGCAGGCCCGAAGGCCAGAAAATCGAGCGCCGAGTGAAACGGCGCACAATTTCACCACACCAGGCTTTACACAAGGTCATGCCGTTAGGAACGCGGCTTACGACGTGCCAGCCAAGGAGTCGGGATCTAATTGCATACGTAGGGTTTTCTTGCTCGCAGAAACACGTGGTGGCTCCCCGCCGGGCGGGAAGCCACCACGTCTGTTTCCACACCTGGCCCACGGCTCGTCGCACCAGAAACGGGCGAACAAACTTCGTCAGCCGGAGGGCCTTTTACCGTAGTAAGCCCCCTCTCGTGCGCGCGCTGAACTTCCGGTTCACACGCGTCACACGATGGAGATCGACCGCACCTGGGTGTTGCCCTTGGTATCGACGTATACCTTGTAATCGCCGACGGTGTAAGTGCCAGCAGCGTTGTTGTCGATGGTGAACGTGGCCGTCACAGGAGACTCGCTGCCGTCGATGCGGGTCTGCTTCACCGTGATGGTCAACTCGTTCGTGTTGCCCTTCAACTTCTTCACCACCGCCGACGGCTTCGCATCGATGACCGCGTTGGCGACTGTCACGTAGACCGCGTCGGGCGAAGAGAACTCCGCGTTCTTCTGCCCATCACCGAACAGGAAGAAGCCCCGTTGTTCGATGGCCCCGCGCCCCGGGAACGGATCCGGGTTTGAGGCCAAGTACGTCGGATTGACCGTGTACAGGTCCGTCTTGGAATCCGCGAGGATGGCCTGCACCCCGGTGTACGGGGCATCGGTGATCGCGAGGTTGACCGACAGGTAGATGGCGTCGGGGTTGTTGGCCGAGATGCGCGAGGAGAAATACTTGTCCGCACTCTGCCCCGCAGGAACGGCCAGCGGCACAACCGCGTCGCCGACGAGAATGTTGAACTGGAAGTCGCCGTAGCCGCCGGCCACGAACTTCGCCCAAGCCGCGTCCGACATGTAGTCGGGGCGCTCCACCTTGAACTCCAGACGCATCGGCGCCACGTACGTGGTGTTCAGGTACTCGGTGTCGGTCAGGGGCAAGTAGACCCCTCCCGGGGCGTGCCCCAGTGCGAAAGCCGACGCCGTCGGGGTCGAGTTGCCGCGCCCGTTCCACATCGGGATGTTGAACGAGGTGGCGCCGAGCAGGGCCTGGGTGCCCAACTGGCTCGTGCCGACAGCCGCCGACGCGTCCTTGTAGGTTCCGATCGTGACGTCGAGCAGGTCGAGGTCCGCCCGGTCGGAGTTCAGCCCCGGGATGCTTGCCCACATGAACTTGGCACCGGCGGGCCCGGAGTACCGGGCCATCTCCAGCATGCCATCGGCCATGATCTTGGTCATCTGCACTGCCGAGTCGACCTTCATCCGCTCGTTGGCCGTGTGCCACCAGCGCTCGTTACCCGGGATGACGGCGCCGAAGGCGGTCATCTTGTTGCGGAAGCTGCTGGCCAGGGTGCCACCGGTCGTGCCCTGCGGATAGACCACGTCCCGGAGGGAATACGGATCGGGGAACGCCCCCGGGTTGCGGTTGATCGAGGCTTGGTAGCTCCCGAACTGAAGAGCGGTCAGCGGGTTGTCGTGCGTGACGTACAACCCGGCGCCGACGGGCGGGCCGAGGTTGCCGATGGTGAACCCCTTCGACTGGAAGGCGGCCGTGACCGCCGCCGTCGCCTGGCCGGAGTCAGCCGCGGTGACGTGCATGCTGCGCACGTACATCGGCATGCTGAGGCTGCCGGAGGCGTCCGTGTAGAAGCTCGTCGGGGTCTCTGAACTGATGCCGCCC
This sequence comes from Micromonospora sp. NPDC047465, assembly GCF_040643125.1. Taxonomy (NCBI): domain Bacteria; kingdom Bacillati; phylum Actinomycetota; class Actinomycetes; order Micromonosporales; family Micromonosporaceae; genus Micromonospora; species Micromonospora sp. NPDC047465. Next base: position 9,389 of record NZ_JBEYTP010000029.1, on the reverse strand, counting down.
ATGAGGGCGAAGGTGAGGTTCGGCGTGCCGTTGCTCGGGTTGCGCAACAGGTTCGCCGGGATGCCCATGTACTTGCCGATATAGGCCTCGCCTTCGACACCGTCGCGGAAGAACAGGTCGGTGATGCCGTCGGCGGCCTTCTTCAATTGCAGGTCGGCGGCCGTGCTTCCCAGTGCGCCGAGGCCCTGGGAGAGGAGGAACATCCCCCACACGACGGCATTCTTGCCGTACTGCGGGGTCGGCATCTCCATCGCCACATCGGTGTTGATCTCCAGCGTGAGCGAGTCGCCGGTGATCGTGGTCTGCACCTTGGGGGTGGTGCCGGAAGCAGCCGGGAGCCAACCCTTCGTGGTCGCGGCAGCGGTGATCGCCGACACGAACCGGCCGCGCTCGGCGGAGCCGGCCCCCGCCACGTCGAGGGTGAAAATGGCCCGCGAGGCGATCTGCGTGGTGCTGCCGTAGGCGATGTCCTTGAGCGTCGGGTCGCCTTCGCGCAGGGTGACGCCGGCTGTGGCAGCCGTCAGCCGGAAGGCCTTGGTGCTGTCCGCGGACAGGCTCATCGACACCGACGGGGTCACCGATCCGGAGTTGCCGACGATGACCGGGAACCGCGAGTCGGAGGTGTAGGCCGCGATCGGGATCTCCTCGCGGTTGAGGTTCTTGTAGGCCCAGTTGTCGTAGAAGCTCGGGTTCGAGTTGTACGGGATGGACTGGAAGGTGGCGGTGTTCGTCGTCGAGGGCGTGCCGGGACCGCCGTCTTCGTAGATTCCCATGACGATGCGGATGCGTCGGTCGAGGGGCAACCCCGCCTCGAGTAGCGCCTTGGCCGCGAGCAGCGTCGCCAGCGTCGGGCCGCTGTCGTCCTGGATGCCCGCCCCGTAGACCCAACCGTCCTTGACGTACGGCGAGTGGTACGCGCCAGGAGTGCCGAGGTTGCCATCGGCGTCCCGCCAGCGCGCCAGCTGGGCCGGCGAAACGGAAGCCGTCGGCGAGTCGAGGTGACTCAACGCCATGACCATCTCCGGGGCGTCCGGGTCACCGATCTCCGCGTAGACGTACTTGTCGGGCTGGCGTTGGACGACCACCGGGAAACCCAGGTCGGTGGCCAGCTTGACCACCCAGGCGAGCTTGGCGACCTTGCGGTCGTACTCGTGCTGGTTGGCTTCGGTGTTGCTGACCGGGAAGGGGTACGCCGTCGCGGCCGTGCCGCCCCGGGAGATGGAGTCGTAGATCGACCCGTCCAGCATCGCCCCGACCAGAGTGAGCGGGTCGTAGCTGCCGTCCCCCGCCCGCGCGCTGTTGACGCGTCCAGCCAACGCCTCGACTTCCGCGTGGATCGCGTCGCGCTCGGCGTCGGTCACCGACAGGTCATAGGTGACACTCGGCTGGAAGCGCTCCTCGCCGGGGCCGGCCGCGGACGCGTGGGGTGTGGGCGCAACGGTCGCCGCGAGGGTCGCGGCGAGCAGGACGGAGAAGATGGCCGTCCGTCTGTCTCTCATAGAAGCTCCAGAACAGGGGGGATGACACGGTGGCGACAGCACACGCTAGCCGTGCCGCCAGCGGCCGACGGGGCGGGATTTCTTGAGGATGATCTGAGAATCGGCCGGTGTCGTCAGCTCGCCGCAGCCGGTAGCCCACCCCGCGTACGGTCTCCACCAGGCCGACGTCGTCGAGCTTGCCGCGCAGAGCCGCGACGTGGACGTCGAGGGTGTGCCCGGCCTTCCGGGTGGTCTGCCATACGTCCATCAGCAACCGTTCGCGGGACACGACCGTGCCCGCCTGCCGGGCCAACGCCATCAGCAGGTCGAACTCCTTGCGGGTCAGGTTCACCTCCCGGTCGGAGAGCCAGACCTGCCGGGCGTAGAGGTCGGCCCGCAGGTCGGCGACCTACAGCGTCGCCTCGGCCCGCGCGGCGCGGGCGGTCGGGCGCAGCACCGCCCCGATCCGGGCCTACAGTTCCGCCATGGAGAACGGCTTCACCACGTAGTCGTCGGCGCCCGCGCGGAGCCCCTGTACCGTGCCGAAATTGTGTGTCGCATTCGTGAGCTGGGGATTTGCGAGTGGATTAAGCGGCTCGGGGTATTCGTTGATCGCGCCACCGAGGACCCGTCGCCGGCGGATCGGCTTGTCGATCGCAATGACCGCGCGGAGCCTCTGGTGGAACCAGGCACGACTGCCAGCGGTCCAACCTGACATGCGCGCGGTCGTATCCCTCAGCTCTGTCCTGTTGGGCCTGTTCCTCGGCGCTCTCATGCTGCGTTCCGGCTGGGAGCTGCCGGTGCGAACCTCCTGCTCAGGCGACATGTGCACATCGCAGTCGTGGATCGACGTCGACTGGGACCGCGTCAACTGGGAACTGAAGCCGACCAGAATCGCCTGCTTCGAGGCCAACCCGGCCAACCACGATGCCCTGATCGGGCCCGGCGACGAATGCGTACGGTCCCGCAGCGACGTCATCGAACACCAGGCCACCTACGAAGAACTACGTGAAGAGATCCAGCAACGGCGCACCCGGGCACTTGCGTTCGCCGGCGCCGCGATCGCGCTGCCACCGATCCTCGTCCACATGTGGTCGCGGATTCGCCGCAGGCCGGCACCGACGGCACACTGACTCCACGCTCCCCCACCCTGATCGCGGCAGATGAGTGCATCTGCAACGACCGGCAGGGGACCATAATGCAGGTGATGGATGCACGCGGCGTGAAGGGAGGACTGCCGGTTGGCGACGAGCGCTGACGAGCTGTTCGCGGCACGTCTCGCCTTCCCGGTGGGCGATCGGGTGCGAGGCACCGTGAGTGCCGTCCCGATGGGCGCGGGACGGGCAGGGGTTCTGGTAGACCTTGGCCAGCCGCCGCAAGGATGGGTTGACGTCCTACACCTGCCGGATGACCCGACCGACTGGCCTCCGGTCGGCAAGGCTGGGCTCTTCGAGGTGGGGCAACACCGGCCCGGCCAGGTGCGGCTGTTTCCGTTGGACGCCGGGATGCGAGGTCGTGGGGCCCGCTTTTTGCGCTGGTCTGGTGAGGAATGGGCCGCGATCACCAGACGGTACTCCGAGGGTAAAGTTGTCGTGGGAACTGTCACCAACGTTTTTCCAGGCAACCGCGAGTACACAGTCATGTTCGACGACTGCTGGTCGGCGGTCGAGTATGAGGATAATGCCCCGCCGGTCGGCTGGACCGGCCCGTTCCGTGTGACCCGTCTGCTGGAGTGGACTCACCGAATCTTGCTAACGCCGGCGAAGTAGCGATCGAGTAGGTGGCAAAATTAGGTCAGTCGAGCCGAGCGCCTCCGAGCTCCGACGGGCTGGCTGGCTAAACGCACTCAACTCGGCACGACCGCGCACCGGACGCTGCCGCTCACCTGTTACGTACGGTGACGCCAGGTCAGCGGTAGATGAGTGAACCGACGTACCGCCCCTACGACGGGAACTAGGTTGCCTGGTCTCCACACCTGCGGCAGCCTTCGCGGCGTGATCGAGACGCGTGTGCTCACCGAGGGCGATTGGAAGGTCTGGCGGGAACTGCGGCTCGCCGCGCTGACGGAGGCGGCGTACGCCTTCGGTTCCCGACTGGCGGACTGGCAGGGCGACGGCGACCGGGAGGAACGCTGGCGCAGTCGGCTGGCCATCCCCGGCTCATACAACGTAGTGGCGACGCTCGACGGGCAGCCCGTCGGCATGGCCAGCGGGGTGCCGACCGATCAGGACGGCGTGGTCGAGCTGATCTCGATGTACGTGGCGCCGCTGGGACGTGGCCGGAGCGTGGGCGACCACCTCGTGCGGGCGGTCGAGCAGTGGGCTCGGCTGGTGGGCGCGGGGACGCTGCGCCTGGCCGTGGTGGAGAGCAACAAGAACGCCTGGGCGCTCTACCAGCGGAACGGCTTCCGTGACACGGGTGAGCCCGGCGACCTCATGCCCGACGGCCTGCGTCGGGAGCACGTCATGGCCAAGAGGCTCACCTCTTAGCGGGCCGGCCGCCGATCGAGTGTGCGCCGCTACCGGAAACGTGGTGGCGGCGCATCCCTCCGCACTGCTCAGCATCATGCTCAAGTACTTCCCCAGGGCCTCGGCAAACCAGCTCGGACCCAATTGGCCTACCGGACTGGCAGGGTCAGGTAGGCCAACTGTCTTGTATTCGCGTTGATGGCCGGTCCAGCAATCACGGTGAGTCACGCCGACCCTGATGCTGGTGGCTAGATCCGCAGCAACGATCATGGTCTGACGGCGCGGCGGCCGACCTGGATGCCGGGCTGACAGTGACGGTGTCGGGACGGCTGGCGCGCCATATCAGCGGCAGATCCGGATGCCCGAGTCAGGCACACCGGTATTCGTTCGGGCGACTCCGCTCTCTGCGGTCTCGGATGACGACCTTGCCGGGCCCCGTGGTGTTGGTGCAGTGCGGGCCGTGCACGTCGAGGCTGGCGAGATCGGTTGTGATCGCGGCCGAGCCGAAGTAGGCGCGATCGAGGATGTAGGCCACACGGGTGCCGGCTCCGGCGGGAGCGGAGAACTCCGCAGGTGGCTCGACCGGCCGTAAGCCGACGAGGCTCTGCCGAAAACCGCGCCCATGTCGCCAGACTTCGACGAAGGTCTGCGAACTCACGGCCGCCGCTGCGGCGCTCGACCACCGATCGCAGGTGAGCAGCGAGTCGTAGTAGCCGAACTTCGGCATGCCCCGGCCGGGCAGGATGTCCGCCTGGTCGTCGGTCACCGAGAAGACGAGATCAGCGGTGATCTCCGCTACGACGTCGGGCGTGTGGCTCGCGGCGACCCTGGTTGCCGGATGAAACGCGTGCCCCACAACCGCGCAAAGCACCCGAGTCGCCAGACGAGGATCTTCCCTGCCTACCCCGAAATACATACCGGGCAGCTTGCGTACGGAGTCGTCGAACTCCAGGAGCGTGATCTTCGCGAGGCTGTAGTCAGGCTCCGTCACGCCACCAACGCTATCCCGGCAAGGCACGCGCGCCCATCGGCATGTCCGCGAGCTTGCCGACTCGACGTGCCTTGACGTTCTGTAGTGAGCTGATCGCGGCATGAGCGCATGCGGGTCCGGCATGCGTGGGTGGAGGGTGTCCTGTCTGAAGGGTGAGCGGACGTCGGGCCAGACGACGCGCGATACGGACCGGTGTGAGCAGTAGTTGACGGCGATCCACTGCCGGGTGATCGGGCGATGTCGCGAGGCTACTGTTGCTCCGCATGACCCATCTCGAGATCGAGATCACCACCGACCTGGTCCGTGATCTGGTGCGCGACCAGCACCCGGACCTCGCCGATCGTCCGGTTCGGCTGGGCGCGCGTGGGTGGGACAACCAGCTGTGGCGGCTCGGTGACGACCTGGCCGTCCGGCTTCCCTGGGCGACCGTGTCCGCGGACGCGCTGCTGCGCAAGGAGTACGCCTGGCTGCCCACGCTTGCCCCGCGCCTTCCGCTACCGATCCCGGTCCCGCAGCGATTCGGCAAGCCCTCCGAACGGTTCCCTCGGCCCTGGCTCATCACCACCTGGGTTCCGGGCACACCCGCCGACCGGATCCCCGTCACGCGAGCCTCCGACGCGGCCAAAACCTTGGCCACTTTCCTGACGGCCCTTCACCAACCGTCCCCCAGCGGCGCGCCCGCAGGCCGGGACCGCGGCGGACCACTGGCCGACCACGCCGACCAGTTCGCCAAAGGGCTGGCCTCCGCCACCGAGCGAGGGCTGATCCACGACCCGGACGCCGTCCGCGCCGTCTGGCACGACGCGGTCACCGCGCCTCAATGGACGGGCCCGGCGCTATGGCTCCACGCCGACCTGCACCCAGCCAACATCCTCACCGCCGACGGCACCTTCTGCGGCGTGATCGACTTCGGCGACCTCTGCGCGGGCGACCCGGCATACGACCTCGCCGCCGCGTGGCTCCTGCTACCGGACAACACCACCGACCACTTCTACGCGGCCTACCAACCGACCCCGGACACCCCACCATGCGCCGCGCCCGCGGCTGGGCGATGGCACGCGCCCTCGGCGGAATCCTCATCGGCGACGACGGCGTCCACGGCCGCCCAGGCGGCAAGCCCACCTGGGGCCCACCCGCCCACGCCGCCCTGCAACGCCTCATCGCCACAATCCGCTGACTCGGCAATCGCCACTGTGTCCGACAGACGGCGTGATCAACCATCCGTACATCGGCACGTCAAGACGTCGGCTACCGGCGCCGACGTCGGTGACGAGCGCTTCGCGGCAGATCCGTGTACCCGATCACGGTGCCCGCCAGCCCCCGACTGCGGCGATCTCGTTGTCTGCGGGTTAGCCATCCGCGTCGTTCATCAGTACGGGTGTGCACGGTGGCAGGTGCGCCCCGGGTTGACCGCGTGGGAACACAGTGTGCACCACAGCGCCGGTACCGTCTCGTGGGCTGTTGCGCCGAAGACCGTGGGGTTGGCGTCGGCAGCCTGCGCCGGTGTTCGGGTGAAGTACCGCACCGTCCACTCGTCTCGCTCACGCGGCCAGGCGCTCAGCTTGGCTTGGAGAGCGACGCTGGCATCCTCGTCCAGCCACCAGAGCTCGGTCGGTCCGGTTGCCTCGGGTGCACGTGGCGGTAAGCGCCGCTCGTCCGCCACTGGGACGACGTCACGTGGCGTGTAGCAGGTGAAGGTTCGGTGAAACCAGCCACTGACCGTCAAGAGCAGTGCGTGACTCTCCAGGCGCTGGTCGACGGAGCGATCAATCACGCGGTAAGTCCACCGGCCAGGTCCCATAGCGGTCCGGCCGTCAGCGAGAACATCGACGCCCCAGGCCCAGTCGCCGTCCAGGATGCCAGTGAAGGCAGCCCCGAGTGGGCTGCGGTGAACTGCCGCATCACCATCGAGGCCGTATTCCATACCATTGGAGCCGAGGACCGGGTACCAGAGGCCGCCGTAGCGCTCCTCGAACCTGACCATCGCTTCGACCAGTTCGCAGGGCGCCGCCTCGGTCCGGTCGTCGAGGCGGAGTACGGCCTTTGAGCGGATGTCGGTGGCGGTCATGCACGGCCTCCGGCGGGACCGCTGCGCGAGGACTACCCGGGCACGTCCAGACAGATCCGGATCATCAAGTACGTATACCCGGCAACCTACCAGCGCCTCTCACCCATAGGCCTATTTGCGGCTCTGCTCGGAACCAACAACGCACTCTCCTCGGCACGACCGGACGCTGACATCTCCCCTCGGTGACGAGCGCTTCGCGGCAGATCAGGGCGTTTCCCTCGATGGATGTGGGTGCCTGTTGGTGGCTACGCTGACCGCGATGGTGGGGGCTGGGAGCGGAACCGCGTTGGGGCGGTTGTTGGCGCATCGGTGGCGGGAGGTTGCCGCGGCAGAGGGTCCTCTGCGGCCGGAACTCGACGCTGTGCTGACCGGCGGCGCGGCCAGTCCTTCGTTGGTGCGGCGGCTGGCGCCGATGCTCGGGTTGCACACGGCGGATCCGTTCGTGGTCGCCGGGCTCGATCTGCCGCCTGATCTGGTGCCTGCCAGCGGTACCGGGCCTTGGCATGTCGGGACGGTACTGGAGATGGCGGCCAAGTTCGCGCCGCAGTCGCTGCGCCGGTTGCACGAGTTCGTCCGGTCGTTACCCGAGCGTCCGCCGGCGTGGCCGCCTGTGTGGCCGCGCTACAGCTACCCGCTGGGGCCTGGTGAGATGATGTTGCGGCTACTGCGGAACCGCAACATCGGGCCGTACAGCCCGAAGGTGTTGTACTTCATCGGCGACGGGCCGATGGTGTCGTCCTCCACGATGGCGATGCTGGGACCTGGTCGTACGCGGCTGACGCCGCAGTACGTGACCGCGTTCGCCACCGTCCTGGGTATTCCCGACGACGACTTGGCCGCCGTTGCCGGGGTTGCTGCGGCCACCGATCCACGTCTACACCGCAACCACGTTGAACTTGCCCGGTTGGCCTGGGATGCCCGGCGGTTGACCGGCGAGCAACTGCCCGAGGTGCTCGACCTGGCCAGGCGTCTGCGGTAGCTGAGTCCGCAATGATCCCGCCGCCGTTCGACCGCCTCGGGACCAAGCCAAATGCCCAACAATCAGATATACCGGCAAAGGTCACGAAAGCGGGATCACTCTGTACGCCGCAGTTGGCGCAGACATTGGCCACGAGCAGTCGGCTGACTGGTCGGTCTCGCAGATGCGGCCCCTGACGCCCGCTCGGCGGCATGAGCGTGCGTCTACCGCTGGAGGTGCCCACGAGGGCCACGATCGTCACGAGGCGGCGCCGTAGCCCGCATCACCCGTCGTTGGTGCATCATGGTTTCTCATGTTCGTGGATCAGCGGCAATTTCCCTTCCTGGCCGATCTTCGGGCACGGTGGGAGGCCATCCGGGATGAGTGCCTTGCTCTGCCGCAGGAGACCTATCAGCCGTGGGTGCAACGCGAGATGTACGGCCAGGGCTGGAGCGTGTACGGGCTTGTCGCCTTCGGGGAACGGATCGAGGAGGCGCTCGAAGCTTGCCCGAACACTGCCTCCGCGTTGACGACGGTCCCTCACCTGACGACCGCTGGGTTTTCTCGGATGGCTCCTGGCACCCACATCAAGCCACATCAGGGGTGGGTTACGACCGTTTACCGCGCGCATCTCGGGCTGGTCGTGCCAGAGGACTGCGCACTGCGAGTGGGCGACGAGACCCGGCAGTGGCGCGAAGGTAAGACCTTTGTCTTCAACGACACCGTCATGCATGAGGCGTGGAACTACGGCTCCAGCGACCGCGTCGTGCTCTTGTTTGACTTCGCCCGTCCTGGCTTCGAGGACATGCCGCAGGACGAACTGCCGGCCTCGGTGGCAGGCTTCGTACGACGCGGTGGATGAGCGAGACACCCCAGCGCATCTTCACGGCCCTGTTTCATCCCGTCGTTCCGAGAACCCGGCCGAACGCCGGGTGAGCACTGCAGCACCCGAGGCATCACGCTCCGCGCAGCGCCGTACGCGGCAGATCCGGATAGCGGTCCGGGCATCACCCGAGCTTCGTCCATTGCCCTTCGGAGACCACCTCGACGGAGCCGTCGACGACCTTGATGGCCGTTTGCTCGTCGATAGCGTAGGCCGGGACGTTGAGGTCAGCAGCCCACCGTTGCGCGGCAGCGAGAGTGTTGTCCGGGAAAGCGTCCAGGTGCGGGAAGATCGAGAAGTCGACGATTCCCAGGGTGGTGTCGTCCGGCGCGGAGGGCCACTCGACGAAGTCCGCTCCGATCCGCGGAGTCATCACCATGCTTCCCGCACTCACGCCCACCCAGACCATGTCGGGCAGCGAAGGCAGCAGATCGGCCAGCCCGGACTTTCGCATCCAATGACACAGATACGTCGCGTCGCCGCCGTCGACCAGAAAGACGTCGGCATCCCGGACCCAGGGGATCCACCGCTCCGCGCCGATCG
>NZ_JBEYTP010000028.1:0-95752 GCF_040643125.1 Micromonospora sp. NPDC047465 | reverse complement strand
TCCGCCGCTACATCATCTGGCGGAACAAGAACGCCACCGACAAGCGCCTACGTCAGGTAGTCAACAGGGCGAACGTTGCCTGACGCGGCACTAGTACCTCAGACCTCCCTCGTATGGATGGGGTGGCTGCGGATGGGGTGGCTGAGCGATCTCTGGGAAATCCGCCGCCTCGGCCAAGGCGGACACGACGCACTCCTCACCGAGGACTACTCCCTTGAGACCGACTGCCTTTACTGGTCAGCGAACTGCTCCTGCACCGGGCTCCACTGTTCGTCGTAGTAGATCGTGTCGAGGTGAGCAGTGGCGAATTGAACATCCGGGCCAGCTGCCGGGCGACGGTTGACTTGCCACTGCCGCCGCAGCCGACGATTGCGATCCTGTCCATGATCCCCAGGGCGAGACGTCGTCGACGTCGTGCGGTTGCAGCCGCTTCGCAACGCCTACGGCCCGGCAGCAACGATCTCAATGTCCCGTCGCCGCCGACAAATCGGTGATCAGCTTGTCGAGCACCAGTTCCTCCTCGACCCGGACCCCGGCCGCAAGCATCGCCGCAGCGAGTCCCGGATCCCAGGCCGCGTCGGTCGGCGTGCCACTCAGCGACCCTCCGGTACTCGGCCGGTCGGTGCGGGCCGCGACCCCGGCCAGGTAGTCGGCGGTCCCGTAGCGCCACGGCTGCCAGGGCACCCTGCCGCGCAGCAGGTTGGCGATCCGCAGGCCACCCCAGTCGAATTCGCCGTGATACCACAGGCGGGCGCCGGACTGGACCAGGTTGGCCAGCAGCCGCAGCGCCGCGGTGCTGGGCTGGCCGCCGACGCAGACCAGCGGCGGGCACGCCGCACCGAGCTGGTCGGCCGCGGCGGCCAGCACAGTGGTTCCCGCAGACGTAGACAGTCCGGGCAGCGAACCGGGGCTCCCCGCGAGCGAGCTGGCGCAGGGTCACGACGACCGGCTCCCCGAGTGCGGCGGCGGGGCGACGAGGCTCACCATGGTTGAGGCCTGGCAACGCCCCTCGCTGCCTCAGCGGCGCCGGTCGGTGACGCGGATGGTGAGGACAGTGCCGTCCCGTCCGAGCGACACCACCCCGTCGCGAGGCCGGGACCGTGTCCACCGGCGGCGGATCAGCGGTGCCGCCCGAAGGTACGCGGCGACCTGGCCGTCCGCGAGATGACCGTAGAGGCTGCTCTCCACGCCACGGAACACCTCCAGGGGCTTGCCCTCCGGCAGCGGCGCACGGTAGAGGGTGCCTTCCGCGCGCAGGTCGTCCACCACGGGCTGCGACGTGGCGGTGCTCTCCGCCCACGACGGGTCCAGCTCGAACAGCCTCAGTTGGCCGGACTGGGGTTGCTCGTCCCCGCGTTGCCGTGGCGTCGCGTAATGACGGGTGAGGCTGTCGCCAGCGAAGAGCAGCGCGGTGGCCGCCACCGCACGGGTCAGAATCTGGGTGAACCAGCCACGTCGGTCCTCGGGCACGTCGAACACCTCAGGCGCTCCCGGCGGCAGCTCGTTCGCCGGGGTCGGGCCGGTGGTGCCGGGCGGCCCCGCGTCCTCGTCCGCCGCCGGCCAGGTCCGTACCTCGTCGGCCATGGCGGGCCGGGTCCGCCAGTGGTGGTCCTCCGGGCGGCCGTGCAGCAACTCCTCAAAGTTCTCGGGGTCGCTGTCCCACAACGCGTCATCCCCGGCGGAACGACGCATGAGTGATCTGACGCCCGGCCAAGCACGAGGCCACCATCAGTGCCGGCGGGCGGCGACCGCCGACGTTCAGCGTCCTCACCTGCACGGGCTGCCTGGGCGAGCTGACCGTAGGCGAAGCCCTGCGGCTGGTGGGTGCCCTTGCATTCCAGCACCACGATCTTCATCCGGCTGCGACGGCCCGAACTGTAGTGCCCCACCAGGAGGTAGTCCGGGCGCTTCTGGCCCTTTGAGGTGCGTTCCACCACACCTGCCCCGCCGATGAACCCCGCCTTTAGCGCCGCCTCCGCGTCGACGCGAAGAAGGTCCACCGGGGATGCTGGCGTTGCAGCACCCTCTTCGCCACCACCAGGGCCAGGCCGATGCCCAACTGCTCCGACTGGGTCACCTTGTGATGGCAGACGAGGCTCTGGGCTGACGGCGTGAGCCCGAGCACGCCGCCGCGTTGCTGAGTCAGCGTCGCGCAGTAGCGGACGTGTGCCCAGTGCCGGGCCACCTGCGCCAGCGGGGACGCGGTCAACAGCGTGGTCGCCACCCCGAGCTCGTGCAGCACATGCGCCGGGCTGGTCCCCACCGTCGGACCGATCGTCACGGTGACGGGCGCTTTGCCGTACCGGTAAGCGTCGTTCTTCGCGGCGGCGGTCTTGCCGTACTTCTCGACGGCGTCGACAACATGAGAAGACGATTCGTCGACCAGTCTCGACGGTTGGCTCAGGGATCGTACGAGCGACTCGATGTCCACGCCCACCCCCGGTACTGACATACCGCATGGGTCAGAACACCCAGGGGGATCGAGAACTGCCAGAGTGTCAATGAGGCGTCGGACGCGATCGGGTCCTGCTTGTTGACCGCAGCGCGTCAGGAGCAGCGGCACAAGCCCAACGACCCCACGACCACTCCGCACGCCGGGCAAGCATCCGGGTGGGTCTGCGAGGTGCGCAGGGGTCGGGCGGGAATCGACGGAGCGAGGCTTGCGGGGCGAGGCGGCGCAGCAAGCGCGACGCGCACCTCGTCCTCGGTGACCGTAGGCCAGCCCGACTTCCGGAGCATCTGCGTCACCTGTCGGATGCCCAGCCTCGGGTGCTTGCCCTGAGCCGCCTTCGCGGCGTCCGCTAGGCGCTGCGACCTCAGCGGGTTCTTCTTGGCCGGGGCCGGACGCCGCTGTGGCTGTCGACGGTTCAAGGCCTGCAGCACCCGGCCGACCTGCTCTGCGGTGACATCCGGCCAACCCGAGCGCCGCAGATGGCGGGCCAAGGTGCTGTCCGTCGCGCCCGGCATCGTGCTCAGCAACTTGCGTGCGGCTGTGGCGAGGGATGCCCCGGAATCGCCCGCCACCTTGCGAAGTCGGGCCTTGCAGGGCATGCACTGACAGGACGTTCCCGCACGGTGTGAGGCTCCATCCGTCCCGGACCGCCGTGCTTCGCCTCGGCCGCCGCCTGGCGAGTACGGAGGCGAGGCGATTCCCAGGTCGTCGAGCCAGGAGTCGGGTGTGCGATTCGGGATGTCGTCGTTCTCCCAATCGCAGCCGTGATCCGCAGTGCCTCGCATTTCCGCGTCGGCATACCAGTCGTCGATCGAACCCCTGCTGGTGATGTCGCCCTCCGGTGCATCGCTTGCCGAGTAGTAGCGCTGACGCCTGCGTCGCCTGGCCGGCAGACCTATGGGCTGCAGCCGGCGTTGGTGTCGTCTGATTCTTGCGTGATGGCGGGCCCACCTCCGAGCGACCGGCCGTCCACATGGAAGCGCTGACCGGTGGCCTGGTCCAGGCTGTTCGGAGGAAGACCTCATGGGAGGTGTGCATCAAGTTGGTATGCGTCCAACATGTGTCGCAATACCGACAGAACGATCGTGGAAGAATCCCTCTGATCTCCGCCTATCGTGGGCTGCTCCGCCTGCGGTGAAATGCCACCACTGGCCGGTCGGAAGCCGTGGAGAGACGAGGAGTCAGTGCATGGTTGCGGCACACGAGACGACGCTGCGGGAGCTACTCGAGGGCGCGAAGCAGTATCGGGTGCCACTGTACCAGCGGACGTATTCGTGGACGGACTCCCAGCTCAGGCGCCTGTGGGAGGATATCCGCAAGCTGGCCGAGGAGCGGATCGAGAACCGGAACCTTACGCACTTCATCGGTTCTCTGGTGCTCGCCACCAGCCCCACAAATGGGCCCTCGGTCTCCGAGTTCCTGGTGGTGGACGGCCAGCAGCGCCTGACCACCCTGTCGATCCTGCTCTGTGCCATTCGCGACCACCGGGCCAAGCATGAGAACCCGGACCACCGGGACCGCATCGACCAGGAATACTTGATCAACAAGTACAAGCCGGCTCACCGGTTGAAGCTCGTCCCCACTCAGGCCGATCGGGCCGCCTACGAGGCGTGCCTGGAGGCCACGCCACAGGCCGGCGGCAGCGACCAGGTGGGCGCGGCGTACCGGTTCTTCGCGGCCCAGCTCGTCGCGGTCGACGACCCGGACGACCCGATGGACATCGAACGCATCGAGGACGCGGTCATCTCGGGTATGGCGCTGGTCTCGGTTGTGGCGCAGGCCGACGACAACGTCTACCGGATTTTCGAGTCGCTCAACAACACCGGCCTGAAACTCACCCAGGCAGACCTGCTGCGCAACTACCTGTTCATGCGGCTGCCCAGCCGCGGCGAGGCAGTCTACGACTCGCTGTGGTTCCCCCTGCAGAAGCAGTTGGACTCCGGGGAGCTCGAGCAGTTGTTCTGGCTCGACCTGGTGCACCGCAACCCCGAGGTCAAGCAGACCGACACCTACGTCGGCCAGCAGGCGCGGCTCAACGGCCTGCGCAGCGAGGCGGAGATCGAGGCCGAGGTGCGCCGATTCTGCCGCCTCGGTGCTCTCCTGCGGATCATCCTGCACCCTGAGGAGGAGCAGGACCCGGAGGTACGGCGGCGCCTGGCCCGGCTCAACGCGTGGGACACGACCACCGTGTTGCCGCTGCTGCTGCACCTGCTGGACCGCCGCAAGCAGGGGACGGCCACCTCCGACCAGATCGCCTCGGCGATGCTGTACGTCGAGAGCTACTTCGTTCGGCGCCTGCTGATCGGCCGTGCCACCGCGAGTATCAACCGGGTCCTGCTGCGCATCGTCACCGATATGCGTAAGGACCTGCCGGTCGACGAGGCGGTGCGGGTATACCTGTCGGTCGGCCGGAAGTACTACGCCACCGACACCAGCCTCCGGGAGTCGGTGCGGTCCATCCCGTTCTACCTCAACGGCCGCGCGACCCAGCGCAAGCTCGTTCTTCAGTGGTTGGAAGAGTCGTACGGCAGCAAGGAACCGGTCTCGCCAGAGAAGCTGACCATAGAACATGTCATGCCGCAGAGCCCGACCGCGGAGTGGCGGCAGATGCTGGGCGAGGATCTGCAGGGGGAGGAGAGCTTCGCAGAGGCGCACGAGGCACTGGTCCACACGTTGGGCAACCTGACCCTGACCGGCTACAACGCGGAGCTGAGCAACAGTTCCTTCCTGGTCAAGCGGGCCCAACTGGGCAAGAGCGGGATTGCGCTCAACCGGGAGATCGCCGACCAGAAGCGCTGGGGACGTCCCGAGATCCACGCCCGTGCCGATGCGCTCACCGAGCGGATCATCGCCACCTGGCCCGGGCCCACCGAGGAGGCGGGCAACAAGTCCGAGGTGCCCTGGGACGTCATGAACACGGCGCTCGCCGCGCTGCCCGCCGGCTCCTGGACCGCGTACGGTGATCTGGCCGCGCTGATCGGCAGTCACCCTGTCTCCGTCGGCGCCCGCCTGGCTAACCACCCGGCGCCGAACGCGCACCGGGTCCTTCAAGCCGAGGGCGTGGTCGCGCCGAACTTCCGCTGGCTCGACCCTTCCCGCACCGACTCGCCGCAGGACCTGCTACGCGAAGAGGGTGTCGAGTTCGACAAGTACGGTCGGGCCAGCCAGGCGCAGCGCATCAGTGTCGAGGAGTTGGCCCAGCTCGCCGGCATGCCGCAGCAGGACATTTCCGCGCAACTCCTGCGACCGCGGTCCCGCCGCAACAATCTGTTCGATGACCGGTTCCTTGAGCAGTTGACCGACCTGCAGGACGGGCCGGTCGCCTTTGGCGCAGTGTCCGTACTCGAAGCCTGGACCAAGGTGGGCGGGACTTTGCTCTACGGTTCCGGCGGCGAGACCTCGTGCTTCCTGATGGCGCGGGGGAAGGACCACGAGCTCGGCAACATCTGGCCCGCGACGATCTATCCGAGCGGAAAGTGCGAGATCGTGTTTCAGCACCTGAGCACCCGGACCCCGTTCGACGACATTGCGCTGCGGGAGCAGTTCCGCCAGCGGTTGAACGAGCTGCCGGGCGTGAAGATCGCGGCAGCCAAGCTGGCGCTGCGCCCCGGCTTCCCCCTCGGCGTCCTGGTCGACGTCAAGGCTCGCGAGGCGCTGATCGAGCACCTCCGCTGGTTTTACGGGCAGGCCACGCAAACCGAGGTCTGACGCTCGTCCGAGCCTTCGCCCTCGCCTCTGCCACCGTGCGCCACCCGTTGGAGACCCCTCGTGCCCCAGCTCGCCTTCGCCAACACCTTCTGGCAGAGCCACGACGTCCTGGAGAAAGCCCGTCAAGGCCGGTGTACGCAAGGCGATGGAGAAGTTCCAGCAGCTCACCATCGCCGAGCTACACGCCGACAAGGGCCTGCATCTGGAGTCGGTGAACAACGCCCGGGACCCCGGATGCGGACCATCCGGATCAACGACTTCTGGCGCGGTGTGGTTTTGGCGCCCGACGACGGCAGCGACACGTTCCTCCTGCTCAACGTCGTGCCCCACGACGACGCGTACACCTGGCGGCCTTGAGGCCGGAGCAGTGCGCACCGCCGTGATCCGGCTTACCGGCAGCGGCAGCGGCAGCGGCAGCGGCCGCGGCGACGGCGAGCCTCCACTATCACGAGGAACCTCCGCTATCGTGACGATCTGAGTGGACGCACTCCTCGATCTGCTGGGTCCGCGACTTCGCGCTCACCGGCAGGCGTGCGGCCTGAGCATGGACGCGGCCGAGGTCAGCGGGGCCAGCCGGAGCGTGATCTCGGACATCGAGCGATGCACGTGACCGACGCTCACCACGGCCGCACCGATGCCCATCCCCCACCGGCCCGGGAGGACAGATGGCCACCGCTGAGATCTATCCGCTCAACCCCGCGACGCTGCCCGAGCCGAGCGGCACGTACACCCATGGCACGCTGGTCACCGGCGCGCGCCGGACCGTCTTCGTCAGCGGCCAGGTGCCGTGGGGCGACGGGTCGGGCAGGGTGCCCAAGGATTTCGATGCGCAGTGCCGCCTCACCTGGCACAACGTGCTTACCGTGCTGGCCGAGGCGGGGATGGGTATCGAGAACCTGGCGAAGGTGACCATCTACCTCTCCGATCGCAAGTACCGCGAGGCCAACGGGCGGATCCGCCAGGAGATCCTCGGCGACCACCGGGCCGCGCTGACCATCATCATCACCGACATCTACTCGCCCGAGTGGCTGCTGGAGATCGAGGCCATCGCGATGGAGTAACCGACGCCTCATGGCCGCCAATTCGCTCCATCTGAGGCGATCCGAGAACTCCGGACACGTCCCCAATTAGGGTGACGAGGAGTCTGGGAGGAACAGTCCGTGAGGAGGAACCCAGCGAAGTGCTCGCCTGAGTCGCGGGCCGAAGCGGTGCGTGCGGTGATCGAGGGCTGCGTGCAGGGGCTGTCATAGGGTGCTGCGGTGGGTTCACTCAGCCGGGCCGAGTTGGACATGTTGGTCGGCGAGGCGACGGTCGACGCTTACGACGATGATGAGCAGCTGGCCGGCCTGTACACGATGATCGAGGGCAACCTGGCGGTGCCGTTCACGACGCAGGTTCTGGGTGTCGAGGTGACGGTGCGGCAGGTGGAGCTGCGCCAGGGCGCAGTGGTCGCGATCTGCCATCGTGGTCGATTTCGTCAGGTGATCGGGATTCTGGATCTTCCATTGCCGGGGCCGTCGCCGCCCGGCGCGGAGTGGATCGAGGCGTACCGGCACTGGGCTGGCGGATGATCATCATGGCGGAGGGTTTCGGCGGTGAGTGAGTACCAGTACTACGAGTTCGTGGCGGTCGACCGGCCGTTGACGGTGACGCAGCAGCGGGATTTGCGGGCGTTGTCGACGCGGGCGCGGATCACGTCGTCGAGTTTTGTCAACGACTACCAGTGGGGTGACCTGAAGGGTGACCCGCGGGAGTGGATGCAGCGGTACTTCGACGCGTTCCTCTACCTGGCGAACTGGGGGACGCACCGGATCGCGCTGCGGCTACCGATCGCGGTGCTGGACCCGGGCACGGCCGCGGAATACTGCGTCGGGGATTCGGCCAGCTCGTGGGCGACCCGTACACACGTGATCCTTGATCTGCAGAGTGAGGACGAGGACGGCGACGAGGTGTACGAGGGCGACGGTCACCTCGCCGCGATCCTTCCCGCGCGGGCCGAGTTGGCCGCCGGCGATCGGCGGTTGCTGTACCTGTCGTGGCTGCTGTGCGTGCAGGGCCGCGAGCTGGACGACGACGAGCTGGAGCCGCCGGTGCCGCCCGGTCTGGCGGACCTGTCCGGGCCACTGCGTGCCCTGGTCGACTTCCTGCGGCTGGACCCGGATCTGCTCGCCGTGGCAGCCGAGACGAGCACGCCGCTCAAGGATCCGACGCCGTCGACGGCGGTGCTGTCCCGCTGGGTGAAGGCGCTGCCCGATTCGGAGAAGGACGACGTTGTCCTACGGCTGTTGCGCGGTGACGACGCTCACCTGCGGTCGGAACTGCTGGCTCGCTTCCACGGCACGACTCCGAGCGACAGCACCGGCGGTCGCCGCATGGTCGGGGAGCTGCTGGCTGCCGCGGGGCAGCGCAGGTTGCGACGGCAGCGGCTCACCCACGAGCGCGAGGCCGCCGAGCGGGAGCGTCGTGAGCGGGCTGCCGCCGCCGCCCGCGAGCAGCACCTGAATGCGCTCGCCGGGCGGCAGGAGCAGGCGTGGCAGCGGGTGGCCGCGATGATCGAGACGAAGAGGCCGAAGGAGTACGACGCTGCCGTCGCGCTCATGGTCGCCTTGAAGGCGCTGGCCGATCGGGACGGCGACACCGAGGTGTTTCACCAGCGCGTGCGGCAGCTGCGGGAACGGCATGCCCGTAAGCCAAGCCTGCTGGACCGCCTCGACCGAGCCGAGCTCGGCTGACTGGCACAGCTTCCATCAACCGCCGCTGCTTTCGGCCATGGTGAAGCCGAGTGGGGTGTAAGAGCGGGATCGTTTGCGCCACATGGCGGCGAGCACGCCGACGTGTTCGTCGACGCGGCCAAGGAGCGCTGACGGGCCGGACGGTCTGCTCAAGCAGCTGACCAAGGCGGTCCGATACCCCGACCGAGAGCCTCGCCATCATCGATCTCCGGGCGCCGCCGCCAGCATGATCACGATAAGAATGCCCCGGCCCCGGTCTGCGGGACCTGCAACCCTTGTGAGGTGCGGGACGCGAGTTGCCAGTTCCAGATCCGCCCCGATGACGGTTTTCGGCAGGTACGCCGGCACGTGCCACCCGGCATCGACGGTGTGGTCCTGGCCGGCAGCGAATTCGGCGCCCTCCAGCGACTGCGCCGCTGGAGGGCAACTGCGGTGCAAGGGATCTCAGGCTGCCCGTGATCAGCTCCGATCAGGCCAGCCCTGTGGCACTGCCTGCGGCTGTCCGGGGGCGCGTACCGCTGACCGGCTTGGGAAGCTTGCTGGCCGTCTGATTGTCGTCCATTGCGGAGCCGCCCGAGGGTCTCGGCGTGGGCGGCTCCGCTCCTTGGTTGACCTATGCTCGCGGTCATGTCCCTGGTGAGTGCGGGCGGCGAGAGCCGCTGGTTCGGGTCAGTGGCGCGGTCCACCGGCGATGCGCAGGTCTTCGTCTTCCCGTACGCCGGTGGCATCGCCGCGTCCTTCATGGAGTGGCAGGCGATGGCTGAGCCGGAACTGTCGTTGCAGGTCGCGCTGATGCCGGCCAGGGGGATCCGGATGCACGAGCCGCCCGTCGACGACGTTACGGAGCTGGTGGATCAGCTGGCGACGGCGGTCATCGAGCGGGTGTTGGGGCCGTTCCTGCTGTTCGGGCACAGCCTGGGTGCGCTGGTGGCGTTCGAGGTGACCCGGGAGCTGCGCCGCCGGGGCGCGCCCGATCCGCTGGCGTTGCTGGTCAGCGGGGCCGAGGCGCCGCAGACCCGGCTGATCAAGCAGCGCTATCACGAACTCGACGACACCGGCCTGATCGAGGCGTTGCGCGACTTCGGGGCCACCCCGGCCGGATTGCTGGCGGACCGGGAGATGATGGAGCTCATCCTGCCGGGTATCCGGGCGGACTTCGCCCTGTCCGAGCGGTACGCCTACCGTGCCGAGCCGCCGCTGGAGCTGCCGGTGCACGTGCTGCTCGGCGACGGGGACGAGCACGTGGACCTGGACCGGGCGGCCGGCTGGGCGCTGGAATGCGCGGCCCTGCCACAGCGACATGTGTTCGCCGGTGGGCATTTCTTCCTGACTGACCACCAGTCGGAAATCTTGGACATTATGCGCCGCATTGTCGCCGATCACACCGCTGTGGCGCAATCATCGACAAAGGATCGGTAAGGACTTCTGCCCATACCAGGGCTTCCATTGTGTCGGGTGTTCGACCTGGCGGGCCGGCGAGACGCGGTGTTACAGTTCGCCATCCGTTCATCGAAGGGACGTCGCTGACGAGGCGGCAAAACCGTTGCGTGCGCCGAGGTGCTCATGAGCTCGTCGTACTTGCCGTCTTTGATTCTGCGGGAGTACCTGCACACGGTGGCGACCGTCCACCCCCAACTGCGCGAAGTGCTTGATTTCGAGCGCCCGGGTGCGGCTGCGGCGCTGGCGGAACTGGCCGCCACCGTGAGCGAGTTCGACACCGACTCCACCGGCCGGGGCGACTCTTATCGCCGGGCCCAGCGCGACACCCTGGTGCGCTGGACCGGAATGCGGCAACTGCTGGAGCTCGCCACCCCGGCCGGATCCGAGCCGGTCACCCTCATCCTGGACGTGCTCGGCGGCGACGGCACCGTGGCGCGCGCGGCGAGCAACCAGTCCGCCTGTTTTGAGTCCAAACTGGAGTTCATCACCGGCGACATGTCCGGCCACATGATCGACAAGGCGCTCGCGCACGGCCTGCCCGCCGTACGCCAGGCCGCGCACTTCCTGTTTTTGCGCGACGCCAGCCTGGACGCGGTGCTGCTCGCCTACGGAACGCATCACATCCCGACACACCAGCGGCCGCTGGCGGTGGCGGAGGCGGCCCGGGTGGTCCGCCCCGGTGGCCGGATCGTGCTGCACGACTTCGACGAGTCGAGCCCGATGGCCGGCTTCTTCGGTGAAGTGGTGCATGCGCACGCCTCCGGTGGCCACGACTACCAGCATTTCAGCCGGGCGGAACTGACCAGCCTGTTCGCCCAGGCCGATCTGCCGGTACGCATCGTCGACCTCTATGACCCGCTGGTCGTGCGCGCCGACACCGCACAGTCCGCGTACGCGCGGATTCGCGACTATGTCGGCGACATGTACGGGGTACGGGAGTTTTTCGCGACGCTGAGCGATGACGAGGTGTGGCGGTTGCTGACGCATCACTTCGACCACACCGGCTACCTGGCCGCGCTCGGTGGTCGTGACGGCATCCCGGCGCGGCCGGTCGTCTACCGGGCCGACGGGCAGTTCGTCGCCGAGGTGCCCCGGATGGCGATCGTCGCGGTCGCGACAAGGGCGGCATGACTCCCATGTCCAGCCCGCGCTACCTGCTCGATCTGGTACACCGGCCCTCGGGCGCCGACGCCGACCGGCCCGCGATCGTCGCCCCCGACGGTGAGCTGAGCTACGCACAGCTGTGGGAGCGGGTCGGCGCGACGGCCGAACTGTTGCGCCGGGCCGGGATCAGGCCGGGTGACCTGGTCGGCCTCTACCTGCACCGGTCCGCCGACTACGTGACGTCGCTGCTGGCGACGCTCACGGTGGGCGCGGTCGCGGTGCCGGTCGATCCCGAGCTACCCTCCGGCCGGGCCGAGCAGATGCTTGCCATCGCCGCACCCCGGCTCGTCCTGTACGCCGACCGGCCCGCTACCGTCGCCGCGCCGGCGGGCACGGGCTGGCGCGATGTGCGTACCGCCAGGGCGGTGGCGGGGACCGACCTGCCGGATCGCGCGGGCTGGCTGCCGCCGGGGGAGCAGGCCGCGCTGGTGCTGTTCACCTCGGGTTCGACCGGCCAGCCGAAGGGTGTCGTGCTGCACCACGCCGGGCTGGTCAACCGGCTGGCCTGGGGCCACGACTGGTTCGGTTTCGCCGCCGACGACCGGGTGCTGCACAAGGCGTCGATCGGGTTCGACGCGTCGGTGCACGAGATCTTCTCCCCGCTCATCGCCGGTGGCACGGTGGTCATCGCGGGGCCGGGCCTGCAATTCGACAGTCTCGGCCTGGTCCGGCTGATCCGGCGGGAAGCCGTCACCACCGCGCATTTCGTGCCGACCATGCTGCGGCACGTACTCGACGAGCCGGAACTCGCCGGATGCGTCACGTTGCGGCGGGTGCTGTGCGGCGGTGAGGCGCTGGACATGCAGCTGGTCCGGCGGTTTCGTGCGGCGCTGCCGTGCGGGCTGTTCAACGGGTACGGCCCGAGCGAAACCTCGATCAACGTGTCCTACTGGGACTGCTCGGAGGCGTACGCGGGCAGCATCGCCCCGGTCGGCCGGATCATCGGCGGGGTGTCGGCGCGGGTGCTGGACGAGGAGTTCCGGCCGGTCGCCGACGGCGAGACCGGTGAGCTGTGGATCGGCGGGGTCGCGGTCGGCCTGGGCTACCTGCACGACGACGAGCGGACAGCGCAACGCTTCCGGCCCGATCCGGCACACCCGGGTGCCCGGCTCTACCGCACCGGTGACCTGGTACGGGTCGCGCCTGAGGGTTTCCTGGAGTTCCGGGGTCGGGTCGACGACCAGGTCAAGATCCGGGGCATCCGGGTGGAGCCGGGCGAGGTTGCCGCGGTGCTGCGCAAGCATCCCGCCGTGCACGACGCGGTGGTCGTTGCCGCGCCGGACGAGGATTCCGGGACGCGCCTGGTCGGGTACGTGGTGCCGCAGCCACGGCGGGCCCCGACGATCGGCGGACTGACCCGGTTCCGGCTGCCCAACGGCATGGCGGTGACGGCGGCGTCGCCGGACGAAGCGGTCTTCCTCTACCGGCAGATCTTCGACCACGCGGAGTATTCGCGGTTCGGCGTACGCCTCGGTGACGGTGCGGTCGTAGTCGATGTCGGCGCCAATATCGGCCTGTTCTCCCTGTGGGCGACCCGGCAGGCGCGCGACGTATACCTGATCGCGGTCGAGCCGAACCCGGACACGCTGCCTTACCTTCGGGCCAACCTCAGCCTCTACGCCGAGTCCGCATCCATCGTTGACGCCGCGGTGACCGATACGGCGGGCACGGCCAAGCTGATCTCGTTTCCCGAGCTGAGCTACCTGTCCGGCCTGGGCGCCGACCGGGCCGAAGCCGCGTCGGACCTGGTCCGGTCGCATTACCGGCAGGGTGGCGGCGACGCCGACGAGGCCGAGCAGGCCGCGTTGCTGGCCGACGCGCACCGACGCCTGACCCCGGTGGCGCACGTGGTGCCGACGGTGACCCTGTCCGAGCTGCTGGACCGGTTCGGGCTGGACCGGGTCGACCTGCTGAAGGTCAACACCGAGGGCGCCGAGCTGAGTGTGCTGCGCGGCCTGCGCCCGGAGCACTGGCCCCGCATCGGCCAGGTGTGCCTGGAGGTCGAGCGCAGCAGCGTGACCGCGCCGCAGGTGCGCGAGCTGCTGTCGGCGGCCGGGTTCGAGGTGCACGAGATCGGTGACTGGAACGTCGGCGCGGACGCCGACGTCAGCTACATCTACGCGATGCGGCCGCAGGACCAGCCGCAGGCGGCCTCGCCCTGGGACGAGCCCGCCGACCAGCTGCTGACAACCGGGCTGCTCCAGGGATACCTGGCGTCGGTGCTGCCGCCCGCGATGCACCCGGACCAGCTCGTCTTCGTCGACAGCCTGCCCCGCCTGCCCAACGGCAAGGTGGCCCGGCTGGAGCTGCCGCCACCACCCCGGCGGCACACGGAAGCGGCCCCGGAGCAGGGCAGCGCCCTCGCCGACCGGCTGCGCGAGGCGTGGCGGGTCACGCTCGGCGTCGATGCCGTCCAGGACGACGACAACTTCCTCGCCCTCGGCGGGCACTCGCTGACCGCGCTGCGGGTGGCGCACCGGGCGCGCGAGATGGCCGACCTGGAGGTGTCCCCGGCGAGCTGCCTGCGCGCCGGGTCCTTTGCCGACTGGCTGGCCCGGGTCACGGACGCGAGACGCGATGTCAGCCCCCCTCGGTAACGCGCCGCGGCACGTCGTCGTGGTGGGCAGCGGCCACCTCGCCCGCTCGCTGTGCGATTCCCTGGCCTCGATGCACACCCCCCAGCGGATACGCGTGACCGTGCTGGCCCGCGACCTGACCGCCGCGGCCGGCGCGGCCCGGGGCGCGCAGGTGCGCGCCACCGTCGCCGGGACCGGGGTCGACTTCACCGCCCAGCCGTTCACCGCCGAACCGTCCACCGACCCCGGCGACGGGTACGCCGCCGACGCCGCGTCGATGGCCCGGCTACGCCCCGACGTGCTGGTCTGCGCCGCGTCAACCCAGTCGCCGTACGAGCGGGTGCACGCGCCGTCGGCCTGGACGGACCTGGTCGCCACGGCCGGCTTCGGGGTGACGCTGGCGTTGCAGGCCGAGCTGGGGTCCCGGCTGGCCGCCGCGCTGGCCGGCGGCGCACCGGACGCGGTGCTGGTCAACGGCTGCTTCCCGGACGCGGTCAACCCGCTGCTGGCAGCGCTGAATCTGCCCGTGCTGTGCGGCATCGGCAACGTGGCGACCCTGGCCGCGTGTCTGGACGCCGCGCTGGGCCGTCCCGGGCCGCGGCGGCTGGCTGTGCTCGGCCACCATGCCCACCTCGCCGCACCCGGCCCCGAAAACACCGGGGACGACACCGCCGAGGTACGCGCCTGGCTGGACGGCCTGCCCGTCCCGGACGTCACCGGACTGCTGGCCGACTACCGTGCCCTGCCCCGGCCGGAGCTGAACGCGCTGGCCGGACACGCCGCCGCCGCCCTGGTGGCGGGGCTCGCCACCGACGCGACTGAGATCGTGGCGAGCCTGCCCGGGCCACTGGGCCTGCCGGGCGGCTACCCGGTCCGGCTCAACGGTGGCCGAGCCGAGCTGCGGCTGCCACCCGAGGTCAGCACGGCGCAGGCCGTCGCCTGGAACACCACTGCCGGGCACCGTGACGGCGTCGAGGTCAGCGACGGCCACGTGCGCTATCCCGAGCGTGCCCGGGCGGCGCTGTCGGCGTACCAGCCGGAACTGGCCGAAGGCTGGCGCGTGACCGAACTGCCTGAGGTCTTCGCTCGGTTCATCGCCCTGCGCGACCATTTGCGAACGGTGCCGCCGGCGCCGGCGCCTCGTGTGTTGGAGGAATCCCGATGCCCGTGACCGCCCCGACCACACGCAACCTGATCACCGACTACTACGACGTCATCGCCTCGGCGGTGGATCAGTGCGGCGCCGTCCCCGGCGGCCCTGCCGGGACGCCCGGCTTCGCGCCCGGCTTCGACCTGCCCGAGCTGACCCCGGCGGTGCGCGAGTTCTACGCCGCCGCCACCGCGAGCTGGTCCCGGCTGGGCGAATACGGCGGGCACAACCTCCAGCTGCTCGACCTGACAGCGAACCCTGGCACCCAGACCACCAAGACGTTCGCGTCGATGGTGATCGTCGCCCGCGCGGTGGAACACGTCCGGCGCACCGGGACCCGGCTGTGCATCTTCACGCCGACCTCCGGCAACAAGGGTGTCGCACTGCGCGACGCGGTGGCCCGCGCCTACGCGGCCGGGCTGGCGACGCCGGAGCAGCTGTCCATCGTGGTGCTGGCACCGCAGTCGACCCGGCACAAGTTCCGCCACGACGCGCTGGCCGCCGACCCGCGGTCGCGCCAGGCCAACCCGCTGCTGCGGTACACCGGCAGCGACCCGGAGGGTGTGAAGGCGCTCGGCCGCGCGTTCGTCGACGAGTACGCCGCCACGATGTACGACACGCACGGCGTCACGCTGTGGTACAGCCTGGACCTGAAGAACTACCTGGTCGCGGACGCCGCCCGGGCCGCCTTCGAGGCTGACGTGGCCCCGGCCAGCGCTGCCCGCCCGCGCTGGCACGCGCACGCCGTCTCCAGCGCTTTCGGCCTGCTCGGCTACAACCTGGGCCGCGACGTGCTCGAAGCGGCGGGCAAGGCCAGCCCCGCCGACCGCCCCGGCTTCCTGCTCGTGCAGCACCTCGGTACGCCCGACATGGTGCTCAGCCTGCGCCACGGTTCGTTTGAGCGGGACAACTGCCCGGCCTTTACGCTGGATGAGGGCGTGGGCGCCTGGACGCAGGACAAGGACGCGCACTTCCCGGCCGTCACCGACGACCCGGCCGAGGTGCTCGACCCCACCTTCTACACCCACCGCCCGGTGACCTCCCCGGCGATGAACGCGTTGATCGAGCGGCACGGCGGCGACGGCATCGTCGTGTCGCGGCGCGAATGCGCCCAGCGCTACCCGGTGGCCCGGGACTGGCTGGCCAACGCCGGGCTCACGCTGCCCGCCGACCCCGAGCAGCTGCGGGAGTGGTCAATCGTGATGGCGCTGACCGGTGTCTGCAACGCCATCGACCGCGGCCTGGTACCGGTCGGGCACGACATCGTGGTGCACGGCACCGGGAGCTACTCCAACGACTTCGCCGTCGCCGACGCGGACGCCCAGGTGTCCACGGTCGCCGACGTCGCGGCCGCCGTCGGAAACACATGGTGAGCCTGGCGTACTCCGACCGCCCGCTCGGCCTGTCACCCGAGCGGGCTGCCTGGCTTGCCGCGCAGGCCCACGCCGCCGGGGTCACCCCGGCTGCGGTGGTCCTCACCGCGACCGCCCTGCTGGTACGCCGGTACACCGGCGCCCAGGTCGTGACGCTGCGGCACGGCGACGACCTGGTGGCGCTGGACCTGACCGCCGACGCCCCGATCCGCGAGCTGTGGCGGTCGGTGCGCCCGGCACCGCCGGGTTCCGCCGCCGACGCCAGCATCCAGTTGGGCCCTGACCTGGTCGGAGGCGTCCTGTCGGGGCTGCCCGGCGACTACGCCGACGACCTGTGCGTCGACCTGGCCGAGTTCCTGTCCGCTCTGGACCCGGCCGCGTCGTCGGCCGACGTGTTGTCGTCGGCCCGCTACGAACAGCGCCCGGCACCACAACTGGCCCGGCTGCACGGTGGCGACGGCACCGAAGCCGACGGCGTACGCGGTGACACGATCCCGGCCGCGTTCGCATCGGTCGTCGCCACGTACCCGCAGCGGACGGCGGTGCTGGCCGACGGCGCGACCGTGACCTATCGCGAGCTCGGCGCCGCCGTAGCCGCGACCGCCGTGGCCCTGGCCGATCCGAGCAACGTCGCAGTGCCGCCCGCACCGGTCGGGGTGCTGTGCCGCCACGGCGTCGCCACGGTCACCGGCATCCTGGCGGTGCTGGCGTCGGGGTCCGCGTACGTGCCGCTGGACACCGTGTTCCCGCCGGTCCGACTGGCCGGGATGCTGCGCGACGCCGGGGTGCGGGCCATCGTCACGGACCCCGAGCACGCGCGGCTCGCCGCCACGCTGGCCGCCGACGCCGGGCTGCCGGAGCTGCCGATCGTGCACCTCCAGCCGGGCACCTCCCGCGCCGACCTGTCGGTGCTGCGGGGGCCCGCACGGCCGGACGACCCGGCGTACGTGCTCTACACCTCGGGGTCGACCGGAACGCCGAAGGGCGTGGTGCAGAGCCACCGCAACGTGCTGTTCGGCGTACGCAACCACGTGCGCAACTTCGCCATCCGGCCGGATGACCGCACCAGCGTGCTCACCTCGTTCGGCTACGACATGGCGGTCACCGACACGTTCAGCGCCCTGCTGTCCGGCGCCGCCGCCGTCCCCGTCGACGTTCGCGCACACGGCCTCGGCCACCTGACCAGCGCCCTCGCCGACCGGAGCGTCACGATCTACCACTCCACCCCGACCGTCTACCGATACCTGGTGGCGAGCCTGGGCGAGGGCGGGCGGCTGCCGTCGATCCGCGCCGTCGTGCTCGGCGGCGAGGAGGTGACCAGGCACGACGTAGCGTTGGCCCGGCGGTCGTTCGCGCCCGGTGTGGTGTTCGTCAACGGGTACGGCACCACCGAGATCAGCTTCGCCGCGCAGCACCACCTGCCGCCCGGCGCGGAGCTGGAGCAGGCCGTCGTGCCGATCGGGCACCCGCTGCCGGGCATCGAGGTGGTGCTGGCCGACCCGGCCGGGCGCCCGACCTGCCTGACCGGCGAGGTGATCGTGCGTACACCGCACGTCGCGCTGGGGTACCTGGGCCTGCCGGAACTCACGGCGGCCCGGTTCATCGAGCACGGCGGGGTGCGGGCGTACCGGACCGGGGACATCGCGCGGCGGCTGCCCGACGGGATGCTGGTCTACCTGAGTCGCAGCGACCGGATGGTGAAGATCCGCGGCTATCGAATGGAGCTGGGCGAGATCGAAGCCCACCTGGCCGGGTTGCCCGGGGTGGGCCAGGCGGCCGTGGTGGCCCGGCGCAGCGCGGCCGCGTCCGGCACCGGCGAGCACGAGATCATCGCGTACGCGGTCCCGGCCATGGGGGCGAGCATCGAGCCGGGACGGCTGCGGGAGCAGTTGGCGGCGGTGCTGCCGGACTTCATGGTGCCCCGGGCCGTGGTGGCGGTGGCGCAGCTGCCGATGGGCCCGACCGGCAAGCTCGACCAAGCCGCCCTGCCCGATCCGGATGCCGAGGCCGTACGAACCGTCGCGGGGGCCGGCGGGCCGCCGTCGGGGCCGGTCGAGGAGCTGATCGCGGCGGGCTGGTGCGCGGTGCTGGGACTGCCCGCCGTGGACCGTCAGGTGAGCTTCTTCGAGTTGGGCGGGCATTCGCTCCAGCTCGCCCTCCTGCAGCGGCACCTGGAGGAGCGCCTCGACCGGCGGGTGCCGCTGGCCCGGCTGGTGGAGTTCCCGACGGTGGCGGCGCTGGCGGCACACCTGAAGGTGGCGGCGGGCGCTGACGGCGTACCGGCGAATGGTCGTTTGGCGGCAGTCGGGCACCGGATGGCGCGGCGCAGAGCCGCGCGGGGCGGTGGCAGCGGGAAGGGTGGAACGTGAGCGAGGACCAGATCGCGGTGGTGGGCCTGTCCTGCCGGGTGCCCGGCGCGGACGACGCACCCGCCATGTGGCGGAACCTGCTGTCCGGGGTGGACTCGGTGCGTCGGTTGACCGCTGCCGAGGGTGCGCTCACCGACCCCGACTGGGTGCCGGCGTTCGGGCGGCTCGACGACCTCGACGGTTTCGACGCAGACCTGTTCGGCTATCCCGCCGAGCTGGCGGCGCTGCTCGATCCGCAGCACCGGATGTTCCTCGAGGTCGCCTGGCGCGCCCTGGAGGACGCCGGAATCGATCCCGACCGCGACCCGGCCCAGGTCGGCGTGTTCGCCGGGTGCGGCCCCAACCGCTACCTGCACCATCACCTGCTGGGCAACCCCGCTCTGAAGCCCGGCTTCGGTGGCCTGGGCGAGGACTGGGACGACGCGCTGACCGGCTCGGGCTGCGACTACCTGCCGACGCGCACCGCGTACGCGCTGGGGCTGGCGGGACCGGCCGTGGCGATCCAGACCGCCTGCTCGACATCGCTGGTCGCGGTGTGCCAGGCGGCGCAGAGCCTGCTGGACTACCGCTGCGACGTGGCGATCGCGGGTGGCTCGGCGGTGGTCTCGACCCGGCAGGCCGGTTACCGCCTGCGGCCGGGCGGCCTGCTGGCCACGGACGGGGTGTGCCGTCCCTACGACGCGGCCGCGACCGGGCAGGTGTTCGGCAACGGTGCCGGTGCGGTGGTGCTCAAGCGCCTCGCTGAGGCGCGTGCCGACGGCGACAACGTCTACGCCGTCCTCCCGGGCTGGGCCGTGAACAACGACGGCGCCGACCGGCCCGGCTTCACCGTACCGGGCGTGGCGGGGCAGGCGGCGGTGCTGGCGGAGGCGCTGGCGTCGGTGGGCTGGGACCCGGCCGACGTGGGCTATCTGGAGGGTCACGGCACCGGCACCTCGGTGGGGGACGCGATCGAGGTCGACGCCCTGACCCGGGTACGCCGGGGCAGGCACAGCCCGCTGCTGCTCGGCTCGGTGAAGGGCAACCTCGGCAACCTGGACGCCGCCGCCGGCGTGATTTCCCTGATCAAGGCCGTGTACGCCGTCCACACCGGACAGGTGCCGGGGACGGCGCACTTCACCGCCGCGCACCGCGACGTCGACCTGGCCGCGGCGGGTGCCGAGGTCAGCGCGCAGTCCCGGCCGTGGGCCGGACAGCGGCGGGCCGGGGTCAGCTCGTTCGGCCTCGGCGGCACCAACGCGCACGTGCTGGTGGAGCAGGCACCCGATGCGAACGACCATGACGATCCGGACAGCTCCGGCGGCGAGCTCGGACACGAAGGTCATGGCCGGGTGGTGCTGGGGCTGTCGGCGGGGAGCCCGGCGGCGCTGCGCGAGCTGGCCCGGCGGCTGGCCGAGCGGCTGGCCGTCGGTGACCTCGCCGTGGCGGACGTGGCGCACACGCTGGCGGTGGGACGGCGGCGGCTGGCACACCGGGGTGCGGTCGCGTGTGCCAACGCCGAGGACGCGGTCGGGCAGCTGACCGCGCTCGCGCAGGGCGCACCGGTGGCCGACGACGCCGCCGCGCGCTCCTGGCTCGACGGTGACGACCTGCCCGTGGCGCCGGGGCGGCGGGTTCCGCTGCCCGGCTATCCGTTCCAGCGGACCAGACACTGGATCGAGGCAATACGATGACCGGCCCCCACCTGCCCTATCCCGAGCAGTGCCTGCCCGACCTGGTCGCCGGGCACGCCCAGCGGCGTCCCCACGCGCCCGCCGTCGTGCAGGGTGACCTGACACTGAGCTACGACGACCTCGTCGGCCGGGCCAGCGCCCTCGCCGCGTCGCTGCGCGCTCACGGCATCGCCCCGGACGACCTCGTCGGTGTCTGCGTGGACCGCCGTCCGGACCTGGTGGTCGCCCTGCTCGGCGTGCAGGCGGCGGGCGCGGGGTATGTCCCGCTCGACCCGGCGCTGCCGCCGCAGCGGTTGCGCGAATTGTCCGCCGAGGCCCGCCTCCACGTCATCGTGGGTGCGCCCACCGCCGCACCCGATGCCTTCGGCGACCTGACCGTGCTGGGCGTACCAGCCGAAACGGCGCCCTGGCAGCCGACGCCCGCGACGCTCTCCACCACGGCGTACGCGATGTTCACGTCCGGGTCGACCGGACAGCCCAAGGGCGCGGTGATCGAGCACCGGGCGCTGACCGAAAAGGTCATCAACATCGCGGACTTCGCCAACTACGGCGAGGCGACCCGGTGCCTGGCCTTCGCCTCGATCGGGTTCGACGCGTCGGTGGCCGACCTGCTCGCCCCGCTCGCCGCCGGGAGCACGGTCGTGCTGGCCGGCGACGCCGAGCGGGCCGACCCGACCCGGCTCTACCGGGTGTGCGCCGAGCAGAGCGTCGACGTCGTGGTGCTGCCGCCGCCGATCCTGCCGCTGCTGGACCCGGCCCGGCTGCCCGGCGTACGACTGGTGATGACCGGCGGGGAAGCCACCGGCCCGGAGCAGGTCGGCCGGTGGACCGAGGGAGGCCGCCGGTTCATCAGCGTCTACGGCCCGACCGAGGCGACGGTGCTGGTGACCTGGTTCGAGGGCAGCGGCATCTGGACCGGGCCCATCCCGATCGGCAAGCCCGCCGCCAACCACCGCATCCACCTCGTCGACGACAGCCTGCGCGAGGTCGGTCCCGGTGAGATCGGCGAGGTGCTCGCCGGCGGGACGGGACTCGGCCGCGGGTACCTGTTCGACGCCGCGCGTACGGCGGAGCGGTTCATCCCGGATCCGTTCACCGAGCAGCCCGGGCAGCGGCTCTACCGCACCGGTGACCTGGCCCGATGGTTGCCGGACGGGAGCCTGGAATTCCTCGGCCGGGCCGACCGGCAGGTCAAGATCCGGGGACAGCGGATCGAGCTCGGCGAGGTGGAGGCGGTGCTGCGCCGCCACCCCGAGGTCGGCAACGCCAGCGTCCAGGCGCGCGGCGGCCCCGGCGGCCAGGAACTCGTCGCGTACGTGGCGACCGGCCTGGCCGTGGCGGACCTGCGCGCCTACTGCGCGCGGCTGCTGCCGCCCGCGGCCGTCCCGGCGCGGATGTTCACCATGGCCGCGCTGCCCATCACCATCAACGGCAAGATCGACACCGAGCGGCTGGCCGCACTCACCGCCGCCGAACCCGCCCCGGCACCCCAGGGCGAGGCACCGGCCACCGACACCGAGCGCCTGATCGCGCAGGCCTGGGCGGCGCTGCTGGACGAGCCGGCCGTCGGCCGCGACGCCGACTTCTACGACCACGGCGGACACTCGATCACCGCGATGCGGCTGGTCGCCGACCTGCGGGAACGGCTGGGCCGCGACATCGCGATCGAGGACGTGCTGCTCGGGCGAACGCTGCGCGGCATCGCCGCCCGCGCCGACGCCGCCGCCGAGGCCAGCCCCGCCACCGCCACCCGGGGCCGACCACCGGCCCTGTCCCCGGCGCAACAGCGGCTGTGGTTCCTCGACCGCTACTTCCTCGCCGCCGCGTCGGCCTACAACGTCGCCTTCGCCGAACGGCTCACCGGCCCCCTCGACATCGCGGCCCTGGCCACGGCGCTCACCGCCGTCGCCGACCGCCAGCAGATCCTGCGCTGGCGCATCCCGGACACCGACGGCGTCCCGTATGCCGTGGCCGACCCGTCCGCGCCAGTGCCGCTGCCCGTGCGCGACCTGGCCCCGGGCACGGACCTCGCCACACACCTCGCGGCAGGTGCGGCGACACCGTTCACGCTCGCCACCGACACGCTGTGGCGGGCCGAACTGACCCGGACCGGCGCCGACGAGCACGTGCTGGCCGTCTACGCCCACCACGCCGTGTTCGACGGCTGGTCCCAGTCACTGTTCTACGCCGACCTCGCCACCGCCTACCGCGCCGCACTCGGCGACGGGACGCCGCTGCCGCCACTGCCCGCCACCTACGGCGACTATGTCGCGTGGCGCGCCGACCGCGCCCAGCGACGCGCCGAGCAGGACCTGGACTGGTGGCTGGAGCACCTCACCGGCGTACCCGTCGTGCTCGAGCTGCCCGAGGGACGAGACCGGCCCGCCGAACAGACCTTCACCAGCGCGACCGTGACCACCCGGCTGGACCGGGCCGCGACGGCCGCCCTCACCGACCTCGCCGCCGGACTCGGCGCGACCCCGGCCGCCGCCGTGCTGGCCGCGTTCGCGCTGGTACTGGCCCGACGCACCGGCCACCCCGACCTGGTCATCGGCACACCCACCGTGGACCGGCGAGCCGCAGAATTCGAGCACATGGTCGGGTTCTTCATCGAGATCGCACCACTGCGGCTGCGTCAGACCCCCGACACGGGCTTCGCCGAGCATGTGCGCGCCGCGTGGGAGGAACTCCTCGCCGCGCTCGCGCACCCGGAAGCACCGGTGGAACGCATCGTCGGCGGGCTCGGCCTCGGCGGCCAACTGGACCGCAGCCCGCTGGTGCAGGTGCTGTTCAACATGTACACCTTCGACGAGCCGACGCTGGACCTGCCCGGGCTCGACAGCGAGCCGGTGCCGGTGGCCGCGCCCGGGTCGCCGTTCGACCTCACCCTCTACGGCGTGACCCGCGACGGGCAACTGCGAGTCGAGATCGTCTTCAACCCGGACGTCTACGGCACCGACCTCATGACGGCCGTGCTCGGCGAGGTCGAGCAGATACTCCGCGCCGGAGCCACCGATCCGAAGAACCCCGTGTCACAGCTGCCCGGCTGGACGGCCATCCCCGCCGGGACGCCGGGCGACGTGACCCGGGCCGCCCGGGTCAAGCGGGCCGTGGGCCGGTCAGGCGCGATCACCCAGCGCCCGGCCACCGCCACCGAACGCCAGATCGCATCGGTCTGGTGCAACGTGCTCGGCGTACCAGAGGTGGCGGCGACGGACAGCTTCTTCGACGTCGGCGGTGGCTCACTGGCCGTCGCCGTCGTGCAGCGGCAGCTCAACCGGCTGCTCGGCACGAACCTGCGGCTGGTGGACCTGTTCCGCCATCCGACCGTCCGCACGCTCGCCACGCACCTCGACGGCGCTCGCGCATCCACGCAATCGCCTGCCGAAAGCGCCGAGGACGCGGCGGTGCAACGGGCCACGCGCCGCGGTGCCACCCGCCTCCAGCGCGTCCGGCGCCGCTCGCCCGGCGAGCCCGCCGTGGAGGATGATCCGACGTGACGCATCTGGTCCCACTCGGCGACACCGGCTGGTCGGTCTGGCGTGACGCGCTGCTGCGCAGCGCCGGATTCCCCGCCGACGGCCTGGACCGCTTCGCCGCACCAGACTGCGCCGACGCCGCCGACCGCCACCTCGCCGGTGACCTCGACGCGCCAGCATTCACGGCCGCGTACGCCGACGCCACCCGGGCGTCCTCGGCGGCGGTGTGCGAGCTCGCCGCCGACCCGCTGTTCCGTGAGGCCGTGACCTGGCAGAACCCGGACGTCCTGGTGGCGCTCGACGGGCTGGTCAAGGACGGCCCCGACGGGCCACGCAACGTCCGCCGCCGGGGCCGGGAGAACGCCGTCGCCGGGTACTGGCAACGCTACGTCGCCAAGTGCGAAACCATCGGCTTCTTCGGGCCGGTGTGCTGGGGCACCGTCGAACCCGGCCCGGCCACCATCACCACCAAACCCGGCCCCGGCCTGCTCCGCCAGCGCACCGTCCACCTCGAATACTGGGCCCTGTCCGCGTACGCGGACAGACTGGCGGCAGACCCACTGGTGCGGGCGTGGCTGGCCCCGGCCCTGGCGCCGCACGCCCACCTGGACGGGCGGGTCGTGCACCGACCCGCCCAACGCCCGACGCCGGTGTCGCTGACCGAGTCGATCGCGCTGGCATGGTGCGACGGCAGCCGCCCCGCACGGCAGATCGTCGACGACCTGGTCCGCGACGAGCAGACCGGCGTACGCCGGGCCGAGGAAGGCTTCCTGCTGCTGGCGCACCTGGCCGAACGGGGCCTGCTGCGCTGGGACTTCGACCTGCCGCAGGGCTTCGCCGCGGAGGCACGCCTGCGCGAGCGGATCGGCACCATCGGCGACCCGGCCCTGCGGGAAAACACCCTGGCCGGGCTGAACCGGCTCGCCGAAGCCCGGACCCGGGTCGCCGACGCCGCCGGCAACCCCACCGCACTGGCCGACGCGCTGTCCGCGCTGGACGCCGAGTTCACCGAACTGACGGGGCTGCCGCCGCGCCGCCGGGCCGGGCAGAACTACGCCGGGCGGGCGCTGTGCCACGAGGAGACCGCCCGCGACGTGGAGTTCACGGTCGGCACCGGCCTGCTCGACGCCCTGGCCCCGGCACTGGCGTGTGCGTTGCAGACGGCGCGCTGGCTCACCGCCGAACTGGCCACGGCGTACGGCGACGCACTGCGCGACCTGTACGCCGAGTTGAGCGACGACGGACCGGTCCGGCTCGGCGACCTGTGGTTCCTCGCCCAGGGCCCGCTGTTCGGGCCCGGCGACCGGCCCGTCGACCGGGTCGCACACGAATTCGCCTCCCGCTGGGAACGGGTGCTCGGCCTCGCCGACCTGCCCGCCGACGCCGCGCGGCTGGAGGTCAGCTCGGCCGAGCTGGCGCCCCGGGTGGCCGCGCAGTTCCCGGCGAGGAGTCCCGGCTGGAGCGCGGGCCGGGTGCACAGCCCGGACCTGCAAATCTTCGCCGAGTCGCCGCAGGCGCTGGCCGACGGCGAGTTCGCAGCGGTGCTCGGTGAGCTGCACGCGGCGTACGCGACGTTCAACGCCGAGCTGTTCACGCACTGCCATCCCGACCTGGACCGACTGCGGCGCGCGTACGCGGCGGACCTGGGCTCGGGACGCCTGCGCCCGATCTACCCGGTCGACTTCCCCCGGGTCGGCGGCCGGTTGTCGGCGTCGCTGTCCGGGCCGGACGACTACCAACTCGCGTTCGCCGACGCGCCGGGCGCCCGGCGGGACCGGCTCGTGCCGGCCAACGCCGCCCTGGTGTCCGAAGCGGACGGCACCATGGTGGCGACCGGGCCCGACGGCACCCGCTGGCCACTGGTCGAGGTGTTCTCCGACCTGATCGCGGTGCACGCCGCCGACGCGTTCAAGCTGATGACCGAGCGCCCGCACAGCCCCCGGGTCACCGTGGACACACTGGTGCTGGCCCGGGAGACGTGGCGCACCACCGTCGGGCAGACCGGCCTGACCAGCGCCATCGACCAGGCACAGCGCTACCTCGCCGTACGCCGGTGGCGGGCCGCGCTGGGCCTGCCGGAGCGGGTCTTCATCCGGGTGGCCACCGAACTCAAACCCACGTACGCCGACCTGACCAGCCCGCTCTACGCCAACCGGCTCTGCCTGCTGCTGCGGGCGGCACACCGGGCGGGCGGCGACGACGTGCCGGTGACGGTGTCGGAGCAGCTGCCCGGGTCGCCGCAGGCGTGGCTGCCCGACGGCCAGGGCCGCCACTATGCCAGCGAGCTGCGCCTGCACATCAGCGACTCGGCCGAGCCGGAGGGGACGCCGTCATGAACGAGACAGTGGAGCCGATCGCCATCGTCGGGCTCAGCCTGCGCGTACCGGGGGCGTCGTCGGCGGAGGAGTTCTGGCGCAACCTGGTCGACGGCACCGAGTCGTTCACCCGGTTCAGCCGGGCCGAGCTGCTGGCGCGCGGCGTCAGCGAGGACGAACTCGACGATCCGGCGTACGTGCCGGTGGCCGCCGTGCTCGACCAGTTCGACTACTTCGACGCGGGTCTGTTCGGAATGAGCCCGCGCGACGCGGAGCTGGCCGACCCGCAGCAGCGGCTGTTCCTGGAGCACGCGCACGCCGCCCTGATCGACGCGGGCTGCGACCCGACCCGCTACGACGGCGAGATCGGCGTCTACGCGGGCAGCAACGCCGACCTCTACCAGTGGCTCAACGTCCGGCGGAACCCGCAGGCGCTGGCGGGCGCGGGCGCGCTGCGGGTGTCGCTGGGCAACAAGCCCGACTACCTGGCCAGCACCGTGTCGTTCCGGCTCAACCTGCGCGGCCCCGCGATGACCGTGCAGACCGCCTGCTCGTCGTCGCTGGTGGCGGTACACCTGGCCAGCGAGGCGCTGCGCAACGGCGAGTGCGACACGGCGCTCGCGGGCGGGGTGTGCGTGGAGCTGCCGCACGCCGTCGGGTACGTCGCCGACGACGGGTACACGTCCGCCGACGGGCACTGCCGCCCGTTCGACGCACAGGCCAACGGCACCGTCTACGGCAGCGGGGTCGGGGTCGTCGTGCTCAAGCGGCTCTCCGACGCGCTGGCCGACGGAGACGACATCCGGGCGCTGATCATCGGCAACGCGGTCAACAACGACGGCACGACCAAGGCGAGCTTCACCGCGCCCAGCGTCAGCGGGCAGCTGGAGGTCGTCGTGCAGGCCCTCGCGGTCGCCGGCGTCGCCCCCCGCTCGGTCAGCTACGTGGAGGCCCACGGCACCGGTACGGTCCTCGGCGACTCGATCGAGATCGCGGCGCTGACGGCGGCCTACGGGCGGCGCGCCACCGAGCGGGGCTGGTGTGGGGTCGGCTCGACCAAGGCCAACATCGGCCACCTCAGTGCGGCCGGTGGCGTGATCGGCCTGATCAAGACCGTGCTGTCGATGCAGCACCGGCTCATCCCGCCCAGCATCAACTACGACCGGCCGCACCCGGAGATCGACTTCGAGGCGAGCCCGTTCTACGTGGTGTCGACGCTGACCAAGTGGGAGCCCGAGGAGCAGCGGCCGCTGCGAGCCGGGGTGAGCTCGCTCGGCCTCGGCGGCACCAACGCGCACCTGCTGCTCCAGGAAGCACCGCCTCCCGCACCCGCCACGGCGCCGGGTCGCGGCGGTGGCGAGCTGATCCAGGTGTCCGCCGCGACCCCGGACGCGCTGGCGGCGGCGTGCGCCCAGGTGGCCACCCGGCTCACCGACCGGCCCGAGCTGGCACTGCACGATGTGGCGCACACGTTGCGGGAGGGACGGCCGGTCTATCAGCACCGGGCCGCCGTCGTCGCGGTGGACCGGACCCAGGCGGCCGCAGCGCTGGCCGACCCGAAGCGCCGGGCCAGCGGGGACGCCGCGACGGTGCCCCGCGTGGGCCTGCTCTTCTCCGGCCAAGGCTCGCAGCACCCCGGCATGGGCGCGCACCTCGCCGCGACGGAGCCGGTGTTCGCGGCCACCGTCGACGAATGCGCCCGGATCCTCGGCTGGGACCCCCACGAGCTGATCTTCAGCACGGAGCCCGGCGCTGACGAGCGGCTGGCCGAACCCGCGGTGCTGCAACCCGCCCTGTTCACCGTCGAATACGCCACCGCGACGCTGTGGCGGCACTGGGGCGTCACGCCCGCCGCGATGATCGGCCACTCCATCGGTGAGCTGGTGGCGGCGACCGTGGCCGGGGTCTTCGACCTGCCCGACGCGCTGCGGCTCGCGGCCGCCCGGGGCCGCCTGGTCCAGGCCGCGCCGCAGGGCCGCATGCTCGCCGTGCAGCGCGGCGCCGACGAGATCTCGCCCCTGCTGCCCGCCGGGGTCGCCGTGGCGATCAGCAACGCGCCCAACACCTGCGTGCTGGCCGGCGCACCAGAGCCGGTGACCGCCTTCGCCGACACGCTGCGCGAACGCGGCGTCAACTGCACGCTGCTGCGGTCGCCGTACGCGATGCACGTGCCGCTGCTGGACCCGGTGCGCGACGAGTTCGCGGCGCTGGTGGCGGCGGTGCCGCGCCGGGCGCCGAACCTGCCGGTGTGGTCGGCCGCGACCGCCGCACCGTTCACCGACGAGCAGGTCACCGACCCGGCGTACTGGGGGGAGCAGCTGTGCCGGCCGGTGCGGTTCGGGGCCACGGTGGCAGGGCTCGCCGCGACCGGTGCCGCCGACGAGTGGCTGCTGCTGGAGTGTGGTCCCGGCCGCCAGCTCGCCGGGCTCGCCCGGCTCAGCCTGCCGCAGGGGGCCAGGGCGCCGCTGCGTACGCTGCCCGCGCCGGGGGAGAAGCTGACCGACCGGCAGACCGCCTACGAGGCGGCGGGCCGGTTGTGGACGGCCGGGGTCCCCGTACGCCTGCCCGCGCCCGACAAGCCACGCCTGGTGCCCCTGCCCGGGTACCCGTACCAGCGGACCAGGCACTGGATCGACCCGGCGCCGGTGGCCGCACCTGCCGAACCGGCCGCCGACCGCCGCTACGACGACGGGGTCGTCGAGGTACCGGTCTGGCACCAACTGCCCGCCACGGCACCCGCCGAGGCGCCCGGTCAGCTGCTGCTCTTCGCAGCCGGTGAGCGTGGCACGGCCCTCGCGGCCCGGCTGCGTGAGCGCGGCACCGACGTCACCGTGGTCCGCCCCGGGGCTGCCTTCGCCGTCCGCCCGGGCGGCTACCAGCTGCGCGCGACCAACGCCGCCGACTACCAGCGGCTGCTCGACGAGTGCGCCGACGACGGTCGGGCCGCCCGGATCGTGCACGCGTGGGCGCTGGACGGCGACCCGGCCGGCAACGATGTGGATGCCGTGTCGGCGGCCCAGGAACACGGGTACTACGCGCTGCTGACGCTGCTGAACGCGCTGCCGGCCGCCGACGTGGAGCTGGATGTGGTCACCGCCGGAGTGGCCGACGTGACCGGGGCCGACCTGGTACGCCCGGAGCACGCCACGGCGGCCGGGGTGGTGCGTTCGGTGCCGCTGGAACGCCCGCAGGTGCGCTGCCACTGGATCGACGCCGACCCGGGCGACCTCGGCGTGGACGCGGTGGTGGACGAACTGCTCGGCACCGAGCGGGCCGAGACGGTCGCGCTGCGGCTGGGCGGGCGCCGCTGGACCCGCGAGTTCGTCCCGGTCCGGCCGGGTGGGCGTACCTCCTCCGGGTTGGGCATCCGCGACGGCGGCCGTTACCTGATCACGGGCGGCCTGGGCCGCGTCGGCGGCGCGTTCGCCGCCGAGCTGGCCCGGCGTGGCGCGCAGCTGGTGCTGGTGAGCCGCACCGCCCAGCCGCCGCCGGCCACGATCGAGGCCCTGGAGCAGGCGGGCGCCCGGGTGCGTCACCTCACCGCCGACGTGGCCGACGCGGACGCCATGCGGGCGGTACGCGCCGAAGTCCTGCGTGACCTCGGCGGCCTCGACGGCATCATCCACGCCGCGAAGCTGCCCGACACCGGCCTGTCCGCCGGGTCGCGGCTGGCCGAGGCGGCGGCGGAACTGCGGCCGAAGGTCACCGGCACGCTGGTGCTGCGCGAGGTCTTCGGTGACCTGCCGCTCGACTTCGTGGCGCTGACCTCGTCGGTGACCGCGCTCGCAGGTGGCCTGGGCCGGGCCGACGACACGGCCGCCAACGCATTCCTCGACGCGTACGCGCGCAGCCCGCACGGCTGGCCGGCCCGCCTCGTGTCGCTGGCCTGGGGGGCGTGGCAGGAGGAGGGCGTGCCCGAACACGACGGGCTGCCCCCCGCGGCGGCGGTCGCCGCGTGGCAGCGGGTCCTCGCCGAGGGCCGCACCGGCACGGTGGCGATCGGCGCCTACACGGTGGCCGCGGTCGCGGGCCACGAGCGGCGACTCGGCTCGGCCGCCGCCACGGTGACCTCCACCGTGGCCGCCGCCGCCGGCGACCTCACCGCCACCATCGCCCGGATCTGGGGCGACGTCCTCGGTGTCGCCGAGGTCAGCCCGCACGACAACTTCTTCCGGCTGGGCGGCACATCGCTGGTGGCGGCGCAGCTGGTGCTGCGCATCCGCCAGGCCGTCGGCGCCCGGCTGTCCATGCGGGTGCTGTTCGACGCGCCGACCGTCGCCGCGATGGCCGCCCGGATCGAGTCGCTGCGCGGCGCCCCACCGGCCGCCGACGCGGAGGCACCCATCCCGCGCCTCCGCAGACCGGGGCAACTGGCATGACCGACTGCACCGCAGCGCAGCAAGGGCCAGGAGGGCATGCCGAGGAGGATCCCGCATGACCGAGTCGCGGCAGGACCTCACGGCGGTGGGCGGCGTCTACACCGTCCCCGCCTCCTACGCCCAGGAGCGGGTCTGGTTCACCGCCCAGCTCAGCCCCGGGCAGCCGCTGTTCACGATGACCGATGCGGTCACCCTGCCACCCGGCGCGGGGCCGGAGCAGGCGCTCGCCGCGCTGCGGGCCGTCACCGAACGACACGAGGCCATGCGCACCACCCTGCGCCTGACCGACGGCGAACTCCACCAGGACATCCACCCCACCGTGCCGATCGAGCTGCCGGTGACCGACCTGTCCGGGCTGACCGAGCCGGACCGGGAACGCGCCCGCGCGGAGATCGTCGCCGAGTACGCCCGCCTAGACCTGCCGATGGACAGCGCACCGCTGTGGCGGGCGCGGCTGCTGCGGCTCGGCGCGGACACCTGGTGGCTGCTGTTCGCCGGGCACCACGTCATCCTTGACGGCACCTCACTGCTCAACCTGCGCGCCGAGCTGACCGAGCTGTGCGCCGCCGCCGTCGCGGGTCGGGCGCCGGACCTGCCCGACCTGCCCATCCAGTACGCCGACTACTCCGCCTGGGAACGCGATCGCCTCGACGGCCCTCGGTGGGGTCAGCTGCGCGACTACTGGCGGGAGACGCTGACCGGCCTGCCTGCCGTGCACGCGCTGACCACCGACCATCCGCGCCCGCTGACTCGCACGTTCAGCGGCAGCGACGTACGCCGCACCCTGCCCGACAGCGTGGCGCAGGCGCTACCCGAGCTGTCCCAGCAGGCCGCCGCGACCCCGTTCATGGTGCAGCTGGCGGCCTACGTCGCGCTGCTGCACCGGCTGTCCGGCAGCGACGACATCGTGGTCGGCATGCCGGTGGTGGGCCGCGACCGTACCGAGTTGGAGCCGCTGCTGGGCATGTTCATGAACATGCTGACGCTGCGGGTCGACGTCTCCGGTGATCCGCCGTTCCTGACCCTGCTCCGCCGGGTGCGCCGAGTCGTGCTCGACGCGTGGGACCACCAGGACATGCCGTTCCAGAAGCTCGTCGAGGACCTGGCGGTGCGGCGCGACCCCGGCGTGCCGCCGCTGTACCAGGTCACGTTCCACCACCTGCCGACCGGCCGCGGTGAGGCGTTCGGCGGCGCCATGGACGACCTGTCGCTGGAGATCGCCGGCGACGAGCTGCGGCTGGAGTACAACACCGCACTGTTCGCCACCTCCACCATGGAGGCGTTCGCGGACCGCTACCTGCTGCTGCTCGCGGCCGCTGCCGCGGCGCCGCGGACCAGGGTGGGCGCGCTGCCGATCATGTCGGACGCCGAGCGCGCCCAGGTCGTGACCGGCTGGAACGCCACCGACGCCCCGGTGCGCCAGACCACCCTGGCGGAGCTGTTCGACAGCCAGGCCCGGCGTACGCCGGACGCGGTCGCGCTGGTCGACGGCGGCACCCGGCTGACCTACGCCGAGTTGTCCGCCGCCACCGAGCAGGTGGCACGGCGGCTGATCGCGCACGGCGTGGGGCCCGAGTCGATTGTCGCCATCCACGAGCCCCGCTCCAGCCGCCTGGTCGTCGGGCTGCTCGGCATTCACCGGGCCGGTGCGGCGTACCTGCCGTTGGACCCGGACTATCCGGCGCAGCGGCTGGCCTACATGCTCGCGGATGCCGGCGCCGAGGTGCTGCTGGCCGACGAAATGCCGGAGGGGCTGGCGGTACCGGGCGTGGTGCTGCCGCTGACCGGCCCGGAGCAGCCCGAGACCGCCGCGGGCACCGCCGCCGCGCCGGGCAACGCGGCGTACCTGATCTACACGTCAGGGTCCACCGGGCGACCGAAGGGCGTGATCAACGAGCACGCCGGCATCGTCAACCGGCTCGACTGGATGCAGGACACCTTCGGGCTCGGACCGGACGACGCCGTGCTGCACAAGACGCCGATCGGTTTCGACGTGTCGGTGTGGGAGGTGTTCTGGCCGCTCATCGTGGGCGCCCGGCTGGTGCTGGCCCAGCCGGGTGGACACCGCGACCCGACGTACCTGCGGGATCTGATCGAGCGGGAGCGGGTC
The DNA here is from genome assembly GCF_040643125.1 of Micromonospora sp. NPDC047465. Classification (NCBI taxonomy): domain Bacteria; kingdom Bacillati; phylum Actinomycetota; class Actinomycetes; order Micromonosporales; family Micromonosporaceae; genus Micromonospora; species Micromonospora sp. NPDC047465. The sequence goes on along the minus strand of NZ_JBEYTP010000028.1, from coordinate 62,832 downwards.
ACCACCGTCCACTTCGTCCCGTCGATGCTGGACGCCTTCCTGGCCACGGCCGGTCCCGCCGACCTCGCCCGGTGCGGGTCGCTGCGGCGGATCGTGTGCAGCGGCGAGGAGCTGCCGCTCGAACTCGCCCGCCGGACCGTGGCCGCCCTGCCGGCCGCCGCGCTGCACAACCTCTACGGGCCCACCGAGGCCGCGATCGACGTCACCGCCTGGGCGGTGACGCCCAGCGCGCTGGCCGGGGCCACGCGGGTGCCGATCGGCGGGCCCATCCGCAACGTCCGCACCTATGTGCTCGACCCGGCGTTGCAGCCGGTACCGGTCGGCATCGCCGGGCAACTCCACCTCGGCGGGGTGCAGGTGGCCCGGGGCTACCTGCACCGCCCCGAACTCACCGCCCGCACGTTCGTCCCCGACCCGTTCGACGACACCGGCGGGCGGCTCTACGCCACGGGTGACCTGGCCCGCTGGCGGACCGACGGCACGCTGGAGTTCCTCGGCCGCGTCGACGACCAGGTGAAACTGCGTGGCCTGCGGATCGAACTGGGGGAGATCGCCGCCGTGCTGCGCGAGCAGCCGGGCATCGGCGCCGCCGCCGTCGCCGTACGCGGTGCCACGCCCGCCGAACAACGCCTGGTGGCGTACGTGACGCTGGCAGCGGGGACCGAGGCCCTGGACCAGGCGGCGCTGCGGGAGGCGCTGAAGCGGCGCCTGCCGGAATACATGGTGCCGTCGGCGTTCGTGCCGCTGGACGCGCTGCCCCTGTCTCCCAACGGAAAGCTGGACACCGCCGCGCTGCCCGCGCCCGTGCACGACGGCAGCCCCGCCGCCGGGCGCCGGCCACCGGTCACCCCGGTCGAGCAGGCCATCGCCGCCGCCTGGCAGGACGTGCTGGGGGTCAGGGACGTCGGGCTCGACGACGACTTCTTCGAACTGGGCGGGCATTCGCTGCTGGCGATCCGGATGCTGGCCACGCTGCGCGGCGCGTACGGGCACATCGACGTCGGCGTGATGGACGTGTTCCAGCACTCCACCGTGCACGGGTTGGCCGCGCTGATCGACGGCCCTGCGGACCAGGAACGCCGGCGGCCACTGCTCTACGAACTGACCAAGCCGGTCCCGGCGGAGCAGCGGGTGCGGTCCTACGTGTGCGTACCCTATGGTGGCGGACTCGCCAGCATCTACCAGCCGCTCGCGGACGAGCTGCCGCCCGGACACACGCTGTTCTCAGTGGCGGTCCCGGGACACGACGTCGGGGTCAACGACACGGAGCTGCCCTTCGATGAGCTGGTCGACCGGTGCGTGGCCGAGATCCAGGACCGGGTGGACGGCCCGCTGGTCCTGTACGGCCACTGCGTCGGCGGCGCCCTGCTGACCGGTATCGCCCGGCGGCTGCACGAGCAGGGCCGCCCGATCGAAGCGATCTACGCGGGCGGCGTGTTCCCGACGGCCCGGCCGGACAACATGCTCGGCCGCCTGGTCGACTGGGTCGACTCCCGTGGCGCGGACCGGCGTTACGAGACGTTCCTCCGCTCGATCGGCGCCGAACTGGCCGACCTGGACCAGGCGCAGGTCGACCGGTTCGTCCACCACGTGCGGCGGGAGGCCGCCGAGGCGCAGGAGAAGTTCACCGAGTGGCTGGAGGCCGCGCCGGTCCAGGTGGCCGCGCCGGTGATCTCCGTCGTGGGAACCCACGACATGCTCACCGAGTACTACGAGGAGCGCTACCGCGAGTGGAGCTTCCTCGGCGAATCCACCGCGCTGGTGGTCCTCGACCAGGCCGGACACTACTTCATCAAGCAGCGGGCCAAGGCGCTCGCCGAGGTGGTCACCCAGACCCATCTCCGGCTCGCCGAGCCCCCCGCCGCGCAGGCCACAGCGGACCGGCTCGCCGGCGACGCCTGGGAACTAGCCGCCACCAGCGCCGACCCCGTCACCGCCGGCGCCGGCGTGCAGCCCGGCGTAGGCCGGTTCCTCGCGCTCACCGCCAGCCAGCTGATCTCGGCCACCGGCTCGGCGCTGACCCAGTGGGCCGTACCCGTCTGGGTCTACCTGACCACCGGGTCGATGCTGTGGTTCGGCCTGTCCGGGGTGATCGCCTACCTCCCGGCACTGCTGACGCTGCCCGTCGCGGGTGCCGTCGCGGACCGCTTCGACCGGCGCAAGGTGCTGCTCGCCGCGTGCGCGGCCGCGGTGACGGCGGCGGCGCTGCTGGCCACGCTGCTGTGGACCGATCAGCTGGGGCTGGCCGCCGTCTACACCCTGGTCTGTGTGCTCGGCGCGGCGTCGGTGTTCCAACGCATCACCTACCTGGCGGCGATCCCGCAGGTCATGCCGAAGCGCTACCTGGGGCATGCCAACGGCATCGCCCAGCTGGCCGTGGGGCTCAGCTCCCTGGCGGTGCCGCTGCTGGCGGCGGGCCTGCTCGCGGCGATCGACCTGACCGGCATCCTGCTGATCGACATCGTGAGCTACGCGGTCGCGATGAGCGTCCTCGCGGTGGTGAGGTTTCCCAAGCTGCTCGGCCGCCGCCGCAAGGAGCCCTTCCTGGCCGAACTGATCGGCGGGGCGCGGATGACGTGGGCAGAGCCGGGGTTCCGGGCCATGCTGGGCTTCTTCTCGCTCTACAACCTCTGCCTGGCCAGCCTGATGTTGGTGCCGCCGATGGTGCTCGCGTTCGGCACGATGGGCCAGGTCGGCACGGTCGCGTTCGCCGAGGCGCTGGGCGCTGTCCTGGGCGGACTCGTGATCGCGGCCTGGGGCGGCCCGACCAGGCGCCGGATGCCCGCCCTGATCGCGATCGCGTTCGGGGTCGCGATCAGCCTGGTGCTCAGCGGCGTACGCCCGAACCTTGTGCTGGTCGCGCTCGGCAGCTTCGGCGTGGGACTGGGCCTGGGCCTGCACAACGGCATCTACCTGTCGATCATCCAGGTGAAGGTGCCGCAGCGCTTCCACGGCCGGGTGCTGGCGATCATCCAGACGCTGACCTGGGCGACGTTGCCGCTGGGCTTCGCCGTACTGGTGCCGCTGAGCGGGTCGGTGCTGGAGCCGATGTTCGCCCCGGGCGGCGCCCTGGCCGACAGCGTCGGTGCCCTGATCGGGACCGGCCCTGGCCGAGGGCTCGGGTTCGCGTTCGTCGTGTCCGGGCTGGCCCTGGCCGTGGTGTCGCTGGTCGCCTACGGCCAGCGCCGGTTGCGCCTGTTCGACACCGAGACCCCCGACGCTCCGGCGGACGCGACCGAGTGGCTACCGCACCTTCGCCGCCGCCGGGTCGACGATCTGTAGCCGCAGTTCCGAGGCGTACGCCTGGCCGGCCGCGTCGGTCAGCCAGGCGTCGCCCGGGCCGGGCAGCAACTCGGTGATGGTCAGCCCGACCCCGTCACCGCCCTTGGAGTGCGCGCCGCGCAGCAGGGTGCACAGCAACCGGGTGTAGACGCCGCTGGTCAGGTCGACGAAGCTGGGTTTGAGCTCGGTGTCGACCCGGACGAAGATCCGCTCGGGCAGGCCGAGGGCCAGCCTCCAGCGCCGCACCGCGAGGTAGCGCTCCCGCTCGCCCTTCACCTTGTGCAGCCCGGTGTCGCCGACCGTGGTGCGCCAGGTCTCGCGGACCAGCACGAGGTCGTCGACGGTGATACGCGGGGTGTGCCCGACGTTGCCGGCCAGCTTCCACGTGTCGAACACCTGGTAGTCGAAGAGCTGCGCGAACACCTCCAGCAGCGGCCACTGCCGTCCGTCGTCCGCGTGCACCCGCAGGCTGCCGTCGGCTTCGGGTCGTACGGTGAGGCCGGTGATCGGCACGACGCGGTCCGGGTCGGCGCCGGGGGCGCTGACGAAGCCGAGCTGCACGTCGGCGGGCCCGTGCAGCCATTCCGCGATGCGGGCCGTGTGCCGGGGCCAGTCCACCGGGGCCAACAGCCGCACCCGGCCCTCGGGCAGGTCGGCCCGCATTCCGTCCCGCAACCGCTGCGGTTCCGGGTGCCCGTACGCGAAAAAGTGCGTGTCGAACGCGGCCAGGGCCACGTGCAGTTCGCCGAGCACGACGGTGAAGTCTCCCCGCAACAGGGCCGCCTCGTCCGGGGCACACAGATGCAGGTCGGGGCTGTGAATCCGGGCGGCGGCCCAGCCGGGCGCGGTGGCTGCGAACGCCGCGGCGACCCGCTCGGTCAGCTCGGCGGCGCCGAACCGCAGCTCCCGGACGTCGGCATCGGCATCGGCCAGGCCGAGCACCTTCGCCCACCGAGCCAGGAAATCGGCGGTGACGGCGGCGCTGGGCGGGTTTGCCCCGAACACGACCGCCTGAGCCAGGAACCACAGGTCGGGCAGTGGAACGTCCGCATTGGCCGACTCGGCCGACAGATCGCGGTAGAGGGCGGCCAACGCTTCGGCGTACGCGTCGCCGATCGCTGCCGTCAGCCACCGGGCCGACAGCAGCAGCGGCTCCAGCGGAGCAAGCCGTTCCAGCAGCGTGTCACCGAAGCTGATGTCCAGGTCGCGCACGGTTTCCAGGTGGCACAGAGTGCGCCCGGCGTACACCTCGCCGGGGCGTTGCTGCGCGGCCTGACCGGTCAGCTCGACGAACCTGCGTTCCAGTGCGGACATGGCTGCGGCCAGGGCGTCCGGGCCGTCGGCGACGGCCACCGCGTCGCGCAGCGCGCTGATGGTGGCCAGCTCACCGAGCACCCGGTCGCGGACCAGGTCGTCGCCGATCGCGGCGAGCTGTTCGCGCAGCACGTCCTCGGCGGTGAGGTCGATCGGCAGGTCGAACCCGATCCGCAGCACGCCGCGCTCGGCGAGTTCGTCGAGCTGCGCGTACACGTCGGCGGCGCGGCGGAACCCGCTTCCCGGGTCCGCGACCAGCGCGGCGGCGAGGTCCGCGACGCACGATCGCCGCTGCGCCAGAGTGAGCAGCGCGGCCGTTCCCGCCGGCAGCGCCTGCGGCGCGCGGTGCGGATGCCGCAGCACCCCGTCCCGCAGCGTCAAATGGGGCGCCAGCCGCACCGGCAGCCAGTCCCGCACGCCGTCCGCGCGGGCGAAGGCCTCGCCGAGCGCGTCCAGCGCCCACCGCTCCAGAAAGACCCGGCGGGTACGCGTCAAAGCCGCACCCGGGCGCACCGTCGCGACGGGACCGGGGCCGCCCAGCTCCGTCCAGCAAATGGGACCGAAGAAACCGACGGTGTCGTTCTTGAGGCAGTAACGCTGCCAGTATTTCGCGATGACCTCCTCGCGGTGCCGTCGGCGCAGATTGCGCGGGGCGTGCGGGCCGTCGCGCCGGATCGCGTCGACCGCGAGCAGGACGGCCGGATTCTGCCAGACCAACGCAGTGCGGAACGTATCGTCGCAGGCGATGTCGTAGACGGCCCGGCCGAGATCCGTTGCGGCGGCGTCGAACGCGGCCTCGAAGGCGGCCGCGTCGGAGGTGCCGGTGAGATAGCTGTCGGCGGCCGCCGCGAGCGCGGGCGCGGCGAACCGCTGCATCCCGGCCACGGGGAATCCGGCCGACCGTAGCAGCGCTGAACGCCACACGTGCCATGGGGTTCCGGCGAGGGGCGTGAGATGCTCCTGGGGCATCCGGCAATGGTATGCATCCATGGACCTGCGGTGGGACGGGCAATGATGAGCTTCGGGCTGGTGTCGTTTGGCGAGGCGCTCGGCGATCCGGTACCGGTGGCGGACGTGGTGGGGCAGTACACCGACGACGTGAACCGGGTCCTCGGGTACGGCTACCGCCAGGTGCACCGCAGCGCGCCGGAGATTGGCCTGACCGACCTCGCCGAGCAGGCCGCCCGCCAGGCCCTCGACGCCGCCACGCTCCCCGCCGCGCAGGTGGACCTGCTGGTGCTGGCCACCACCGACCTCACCGAGTACCTCTACTGGGACGCCGCCGCCGACCTGGCGCACCGGCTCGGCGCGGTCAACGCCGAAGCGGTGCTGCTCACCCAGGCGTGCACGACGGGGGTGCTCAGCTTCGACACCGTCGCGGGCAAGTTCGCCACCCACCCGCGGTACGCCAACGCCCTGATGGTGGCCGCGAACCGGACCTGTGAGGCGTACTGGAACCGGATGGACACCCAGCCGATGGTCTTCTCCGACGGCGCGGTCGCCACGGTGGCCCGACGCGGGCATTCCCGGCTGCGCTGGCTCACCACGGAGGCCGCCACCGACGGCCGCTACGCCGCGTTCCACCGGCTCGACGTGGGCGGCGCGGCGGCGCCCTTCGGCCCTGGTGCCGAGCCGCCCGCCGTACGCGACGTGTGGAACGTAATGGAGTTCTTCGACTACGACGCCGAGCAGTTCGAGCAGTTCGCCCGGGATCTCGACGAGCGGGCCGTGCGGGTCACCGAGCGGGCCTGCGAGCGGGCGGACGTCAAGGTCGCCGACCTGGCGCGCCTGATCCTGGTCAGCGACAACGAGCGGTCCATGGCGTCCCTGGCGCAGGCGCACGGGGTGCCGCTGGCGCGTACCAACCGGGAACTGGCGGCCGAGCACGGGCATCTCGGTGCGGCGGACCAGCTGTTCGGGCTGAGCCGCCTGCTCGCCGCCGGTGAACTCCGCGAGGGCGACCGGGTCGCGCTGATTTCGCTGGGCCGGGGCATGCACTGGGCCTGTACCATCGTCGAGGTGTAAGCATCGATCGCCCGATCGGTTTGACAGCGCACCACCGCTGCCGCCTGATGTCCGTTGTGGAAAGGGACACTGGATGTCCAGTCGCCTGGTGCGGGTCGTCGCCGACGTGCTGGCGTTGCCGGTCGAGCAGGTCGACGCGCAGACCGGTCCCGCGACCACAGCGGCCTGGGTGAGCCTGCGCCACCTCCAAATCGTCGCGGCGGTCGAGGACGCGTACGGGATCGCCATCACGCCACGGGAGATCCGGGCCGTTCGGTCGGTGGCGGACCTGCGCGAACTGCTCGCGCAGCGGGGCGTGAAGGAATGACATCCGCCGCGCCATCTCCGCTCAGCGACGCCGACCTCCGCACCGGGCTGTTCATCCGCCGCTTCGAGGAGGAACTGCTCCGCCTGTACGCCGACGGCCACCTCAGCGGCACCACGCACACCTGCCTCGGCCAGGAATACATCCCGGTCGCGCTGGCCCCGCTGCTGACCGGGGACTTCGTGTTCAGCAACCACCGGGGGCACGGGCACTACCTGGCCCACTGCGCTGACCCGGACGGCCTGCTGGCGGAACTGCTCGGCCGGGAGGGCGGGGTGTGCCATGGGCTCGGTGGCAGCCAGCACCTACGCCGGGAACGGTTCCTGTCCACCGGCGTGCAGGGGGAGAGCCTGCCCGCCGCGGTCGGCGTGGGGCTGCACCTCAACCGCACCGGGCAGGACGGGATCGTGGTGACCTACATCGGTGACGGCACCTGGGGCGAAGGCGCGGTCTACGAGGCGCTCAACATGGCGCAGCTGTGGCGGGTGCCGCTGCTGGTCGTGGTCGAGCACAACCGGATCGCCCAGTCCACCCCGACCACCGGGCAGCTGGCCGGGACCATCGGCGGCCGGGCCGCCGGGTTCGGGATCACCTTCAGCGAGTCGGATTCGCTGGACCTCAACGAGGTGCGTGCCGCCGCCGCGCCGCACATCGAGCGGGTCCGCGCCACCCGGCAGCCGCATGTGCTGGTGCAGCACACGGTCCGGCTCGGCCCGCACAGCAAGGGCGACGACTCCCGCCCGGCCGACGAGATTCGCCGGCTGCGCCACCTCGACTGGCTGGAGCGGTACGCGGCCGCGTACCCGCCGCAGTTTTCGGCCGCTGACGCGCAAGCCCGGCAGCGGGTCGCGGAGATCTCGGCCGCGGCGCTGGCCCGGCCCCTGGCGGGCGGAGGCGTGGTGTGACGCGCGCCGAACGAATGAGCCAGAACCTCAACCGCGCCCTGCACGAGCTGTTCGCCGCCGACGAGCGGGCCTGGCTGCTGGGCGAGGATGTCGTCGACCCCTACGGCGGCGCCTTCAAGGTCACCCAAGGCCTGTCGACGGCCTACCCGGACCGGGTGCTGTCCACACCGCTGAGCGAGAACGGCATCACCGGTGTGGCGGGTGGCCTGGCGCTCTGTGGTGACACGGTCATCGTCGAGATCATGTTCGGCGACTTCGTCGGCCTCGCCTTCGACCAGATCATCAACTTCCTCACCAAATCCGTCGCCATGTACGGCGAGTACACCCCGATGCGGGTCGTGATCCGCTGCCCCGTCGGCGGCGGGCGGGGCTACGGCCCGACGCACAGCCAGAGCGTGCAGAAGCACTTCATCGGCATCCCGCACCTCGCGCTCTTCGAGCTGTCGCCACTGCACGACGCGGCCGACGTGCTCGCCGCCGCGCTGCGCCGCGGCGAACCGTCCATGCTGTTCGAGGACAAGATCCTCTACACCCAGCCGAGGTACGTGGACAACCGCGTCGACGACCGCCTCGCCTTCGAACTGCTGGGCGCGGACCGCAACTGGGCCCGCGTCTACGACCCGGCTGCCGCCGCCGCGCCGACACTGGTCATCGCACCCGGCGGGGTCGCCAACCGGGCGATCGCCGCCGCCCGGAAGGCCGCGGAGCAGGGGCGCAATGTCGAGGTGCTGGTCCCAGCCCGGCTCTACCCCTTCGATGTCGACGGTGTGCTCGGCCTGCTCGACGGTGCGGACGGCGTGATCGTCGCCGAGGAGAGCACGGCTGGCGGCACCTGGGGGAGCGAGGTCGCCACCAGGCTCTACGCCGCCGCGTGGCCGCTGCTGCGTCGGCCGATCGAGCTTGTCAGCTCGGCCGCCAGCATCATTCCGTCGGCACCGCACCTGGAACGGGCGGTCCTGCTCAGCGCGGACACGATCCTGGAACGGATCATGCACCGCTCCACTGGCGAGCCTGCCGCGTCGGGAGCGGCGAGTCGCGATCGGGCCGCGCCGTCATGGGAAACGCCCGGCACGGTTGTGGCGCAGGTGGCGCCGGCCGTAGTGCTCGCCGGCGAGGCGGCCACGGAGCCGTTACGCGCTGGCGCGGCTCCGGCTCCCCGCAGCGGTTCGCCGCTGACCAGGTTGCGCCAGGCGCGGGCGGCGGAGCAGGGCGTCGCGGTGAGCGTACCCAAGCTCAACAACAACGACGACAGCTATGTGCTGCTGGAGTGGCTGGTCCCGGCCGGTGCCACCGTCGAGATCGGACAGGCGATCGCGGCGGTCGAGACCTCCAAGGCGATCGAGGAGCTGGCAGCGACGCACGCGGGCGTGCTGCGCCAGGACCTCGCCGCCGGGGCCGACTGCGTCCCGGGCTCGACCATCGGCTACATCCGGTCCGCCGGTGCCGTCCCTGCTGCGGCGCCCCCGGTCGCTGAGCCGTCCGTGGTGACGCAGCCGGCGCTGCCGGGGCGGCCGCTGCCACCGCCGCAACGCCGCATCGCCGAGGTGGTGGCGACCTCACACCGGGAGATCCCGGTCGCCTTCACCGCCGTGCGGGTCGACGTGACCGCCGCCCTCGCGTACGCGCGCCGGGCCGCCGACGAGACCGGCGCCGATGTCAGCCTGACCGAGATCGTCATCGCCGCCGTGGCCAGGTTGCACGAGCAGTTCCCTGCCCTCTACGCCCAGCTCACCGGGGACGGCCGGGTCATCGACGCGGCACAGCCGTCGGTCGGGCTCACCGTGGACGTCGGCACCGGGCTGTTCCTGCCGGTGATCCGCGACGCGGCGAAGCTGGACCTGGGCGACCTCGCCGACGCCGTGGTCGAGCTGCGGATGAAGGCGCTGCGCAACCGGCTACGCGAGGACGACATGGCCGGGATGAACTTCCTGGTCGCGCTCAACAACACCCCCGGCGTGATCTACGCCCAGCCGATCATCCCGCCCGGCGTCACCTGTGCCCTGTCGGTGCCCGACGTGCACCGCGAGGTCGTGCTGGACGTCGGAGGTGAGGTGCGCGAGCGGATGATGGCGGACCTCGGGCTGGCCTACGACCACCGGCTGGTCAACGGGGCGCAGGCCGGGGCGTACCTGGCCGCGCTCAGTGCCGCCCTGCACCTGTAACCGTGGAGCCTCACATGGGTCTGCCCGCGCCCTCGACAGCGAGGGCGCCTGCGCAACGTGCGCCTCAGTGACTGCTTCCCGCCGGGGCGGCGACAGGGCCTGCTGATGTTCCGACGTCCACGCCGCCGTGGCGAACGTGCCGTTCAACGGCGGCCCGTCATTCGTCGCACGTTGGAGAGGTGACGTTGGCGCTGCCGCCACGCCAGGTTGGTCGGGCGTTCCGGTGACGTTCCTACGGTCCGGGTCATGACACCTCGCCCTGCCCACCTCCCACGCGGGAACCCGAGCCGCACGATCGCCGCGCTCGCCGTCCTGACGCTGTCGACCGGCGTGCTCGCCGTGCTGCCCCCGTCGCCGCCGGCCGCCGCCGAACCCGGCTCGGTGGCCGTCGCGGAGGACTTTTCCGACGGCCGGCTGCCCACCGGCTGGCGGGCCGTCGACGGCACCTGGAAGGTGGAAAACGGCCGGCTGTACGGCACGTCCGCCAACTCCAGCCAGAACAACAAGATCACCTTCGGGCGGCACCTGAACGACTTCCGGTTCGAGGCGACCGTCCGGTTCGAGTCCGTCGCGTCCGCCACCCGCTGGACGGCGCTGGGCCTCGACGTGCCCGCCGACGGCGCCAACCCGTGGTGGATCGCCACGATGCGCAGCGGCACCACCGCGAGCAACGGGCTCGAGTTCGCCCAGCGCACCACCGCCGACACCTGGAATGTCACCAACACCGGCGCCGGACCGTACGCCGCCGGCACCGGCCGGGACGTGCGGGTCGCCGTGGAGGTGCACGGCAGCCAGGCGCGCTGGTTCGTCGACGGGCGGGAGGCGCTGAGGACCAGCAGCCTGCAACGCTCCGCCGACGGCGGGCAGGCCCTGCTGGTCAACGGCGCCACCGTCTCCTTCGACGACGTGCGAATCACCGAGCTGGCCCCCAACGGCTACCTCCGCCCGGACGGCAGCCCGCTCACCGTGATCGCCCACCGCGGCGCCTCGTCGGCCGCCCCGGAGAACACCCTGGTCGCCCAGGAGACCGCGCGGCGGGCCAACGCCGACTGGATCGAGAACGACGTGCAGCCGTCCCGCGACGGCGTGCCGTTCGTGCTGCACGACGCCACGGTGGACCGGACCACCGACGGCGCCGGCCGGATCCGCGACCTCACCGCCGCCCAGCTCAAGGCGCTCGACGCCGGCTCCTGGTTCGCGCCGTCGTACGCGGGGGAGAAGCTGCCCACGCTCGCCGAGCAGCTCGCCGACCTGCGCGTCCGGGGCGGCAACCTGCTGCTCGAAATCAAGGGGGCGCACACCCGCGACGAGGTCGCCCGGATCGTCGAGGTGATCCGCGCGGAGCGGATGACCGGCCGGGTGTTCATCCAGAGCTTCGAGACCGACGCGCTGCGCCACACCCGCGAGCTGGCCCCGGAGCTGCCCCTCGGGCTGCTGCGCGGCAGCCTCGACGCCGATCCGGTGGCGGTCGCCCGCGAGCTGGGCCTGACCGCGTACAACCCGAGCGGGACGGCGCTGCTGACCCGACCGGGCGTGGTGCGCGAGCTGCACGACGCGGGCGTGGCCGTCCTGGTGTGGACCATCGACTCGGCGAACCAGTGGCAGGCACTGGAGCAGGCCGACGTCGACGGAATCATCACCAACCGCCCGGCCGAGCTGGCCGGCTGGAACGCCGCGTACTCGCAGCGTCCGCCCGCCACGCCGACCGTCGCGATCGGCGCGCCGACCGACGGCGCCACCCTGGACCGGGCGCAGGCACCGACCGTCACCGTCACCACCACGCACGCCGAGACGGTCACGGTCACCCTCGACGGCGAGCGGGTCGAGCCCGGCGTGGCGCTGGACCTGACCACCCTGCCCGCCGGCCGGCACACGCTGCGCGCCGAGGCCGTCGGACCGGCCGGCCGGGCGACGGCGACCAGCACCTTCACCGTCGCGGCCACCCCGGCCGGGCTCGGGTACGTGATCCTGACCTCCGACGTCGAGGACGGCACCCGCACCGCGCTGAGCACGCTGCTCGTCCAGGGCCGCTACGCCGAGCTGGCCCGCTACGCCGACCAGCAGGCCGGCAAGCGGCTCCCGGTGGAGCTGGCGCGTGTCGTCGCGGCCGACGCGCGGGCCCTCGCCGCAGACTGACCGTACGACGACGACGGCGGGCGGGGATATTCCCCGCCCGCCGCCGTGACCGGGCATGGGCCTGACCTGAACGACAGCCACAGCATCGCCTGACGACTCACGCTGCGGTGCGGAGGGCTTCGTCAACGCCTGCCGTCGATCGATCCCGTCCCGCTATCCGGGCACCACCCAGACGGCCGTGTCCGGCGGCAGCCAGCCCTCGTCCAACGGGCCGCTGCCGAGCACGACCGTCCCGGCGACCGGAGACTCGATCGGGCGGCCCGACAGATTGACCACACAGGCGAACGCTCGATGCGTCCCCCGGGTGAAGGCGAGGACCCCAGCGGGTGCGGGCAGCCACGCGAACGGGCCGTCGCCGAGCGCCGGCTGCCCGCGCCGGTAGGCCAACGCGCGACGGTACAGCTCCAGCATGGAGTCGGGGTCGCGGGTCTGCGCCTCGACGGTACGGTCACGCCACCCGCGCGGCTGCGGCAACCACGGCTCGCGCGCCGCATCGGCCGGACTGAAGCCGAACGGCGGCTCCTGGCCCGACCACGGGAGGGGTACCCGGCACCCGTCCCGGCCGAGGTTCTCGCCGTCGGTGCGGAAGAACATCGGGTCCTGCCGCAGCGCGGCGGGAATGTCCTCCACCTCCTCGAGGCCGAGTTCCTCACCCTGGTAGAGGTAAACCGAGCCGGGCAGCGCCAGATTGAGCAGCAGGGCAGCGCGGGCCCGACGCTGACCGAGCGCCCGATCGGTGGGCGCGCCGAGCTGGCGGTATTGAAGGGTGAACGACGTGTCGGCGCGGCCGTAGCGAGTCACGTGCCGAGGCACGTCGTGATTGGACAGCACCCAGGTGGCCGGGGCGTTGACCGGGGCGTGCAGCGCAAGGGTCTCGTCGATGACCTGGCGCAGCGCGGTCGCGTCCCATGGGCAGCCGAGGAAGGCGAAGTTGAACGCGGTGTGCAGTTCGTCCGGGCTCAGGTACGCGGCGAGCCGTTCGGCGTCCGGCAGCCAGAGTTCACCGATCAGCGCGCGCGGCTCCGGGTAGCTGTCGGCGATCGCACGCCACGCCCGGTACACGTCGTGCACCTCGTCGCGGTCGGTGTACGGGTGCGGGACCGGAAGGTCGTCCGGGTCGAAGTCGGCGAGCTCGCCGTCCTTCATCAGCAGCGCGGCCGAGTCGATCCGGATGCCGTCCACCCCGCGGTCGAGCCAGAACCGCAGCACGTCCTCGAACTCCTCGCGGACCTTCGGATGCTCCCAGTTGAGGTCGGGCTGCTCGGGCGCGAACAGGTGCAGATACCACTCGCCGGGGCCGCCGTCCGGGTTGACTGTCCGGGTCCAAGCCGGGCCTCCGAAGATGGACTGCCAGTCGTTGGGCGGCAGTTCCCCGTCCGCGCCCCGCCCCTCGCGGAACCAGAACAGGTCGCGCGCGGCCGAACCCGGCCCGCTGTGCAACGCCTCCACGAACCACGGATGCGCGTTCGAGCAGTGGTTCGGCACCACGTCGACGACGATCCGGATACCGAGCGCATGCGCCTCGCGGATCAGGTCCTCGGCGTCGGTCAGGGTGCCGAAGACCGGGTCGATGGCCCGGTAGTCGGCGACGTCGTAGCCGGCGTCCGCCTGCGGCGAGGCGTACCAGGGGTTGAACCAGATCGCGTCGACGTCGAGGCCGGCCAGGTAGCCCAGGTGCGCGCGGACACCCTCCAGATTCTTGGGCCACTTATCTGAATGCCGGCTGTGAATGGTTGACCTTGATTGCCCATGACGCGAGGTGGACTCACGCCACGGGCCATCGTCGCTACCGCTTCTCAGGACCCTTGCCGTACCGCTCGCAGTCCCGGTTGTCGCATGACTCGTCCGGCAGGAAGTTCTCCACCCCGAGACGGTGGTCGGCAACCCAGTTGACGTGGTTGGGCTGGCCGCACTCAGTGCAGTACTTTGTCCGGCCGAGACCGACTTTCACGTACACGCCATCTTTCCCGGCGGCGTTGGTTGGAATCTTTACCTGGGCGAAGTTGCGGCCACCCTGGAACCAAATCGACCATCCTGAATCAGACAGGGACCACTCTGCGACTCGCAGGGTGGCAACGTCTGGAAAATCGACCACCATGGCCTGATCAACTCGGTCCTGCAGAGCTTTTCGCGCAATCACAACTGCTTCAGCTTGGGTCAGGGGCTTGGGTTCGCCGTCACGGTGAAGTAGGCGTGAGATGGCGACCTTGAACGCGTCGTAGGCCGAGTTGCCCAGCATGCCGGCACCAACGGCACCGCTGATCCACACCGTTGCCGTGGCGAACATCTCGACGGTGACTACGTCGCCAACACCCGACGCGAGCGGGCCGCGATTTTCTGATCTTGGTATGAGGTCGTCCCAGGCATCCCGGTCGGTCCACCCTGGCGGGGGCGGAAGATAAGGATCATCGTTGGGGACGTCGGGCAGCGAGGAAGGGTCGCTACTCATGCCCCAATGCTAGTGGGGGCAAGTACGTCGGTCCGAGGCCAGATGTGGGCGGCGCCCTCCACCGCGCCGGGCATCCCGCACGGGCAGCCCTCGCCCCGGCTGCGGCAGCCGACGGCGCACACCACGGTCCAGGCGTCGATCGGTCCGGCGGTCTGCACCTCCAGGCGGCGCACCCCGCACTCCGGCGCGCCCGGCACCGGCTCCCGCGCCGGGGCGAGGTCGATGGCCTCGCGGATCCACCGGTCCTCATCGGCCAGGTGGCGGGCGACGACGGCGGCGGTGCCGGGCTGGAGTGCCGGGATGGCGGCGAGGACGCTCGGGATCGGGTCGACGAGGCTGTCGACGTGGAGCGTGTCGGCGAGCCATCCGAGCTTGCGGGTGGCGCGGTCGGCCATCTCGCCCATCGGTTACGGCGAGGCGGCCGGCGGCCGGCGGTCGGTGGCGACCACGACCATGCCGGGGGTGGGGTCGCCGTGGCCGCCGAGGGCGTGGCGTCGGCCCCACGCCGGGGAGTGGAGGAGGGCGGGGGCCTCCATCTGCTCGGCGGCGATCTGGGCGACCTCCTCCTCGGCGAGCTGAGCGAGGCGGCGCCGGGCCGCCTGGAGGGACCAGGCGGCGGCGGTGGCGTGCAGGTGGTGCGGAGAGGTCACGGACGACCCTTTCGGCTGAGCAGGTAGGCGACGAGCAGGTACTGGCGGAGGAACACGGCGATGAGGGCCTGGGCGACGGCCATCTCGGGGTCCCAGGTGATGTCGAGGGCGGCGGCGCCGGCGGCCAGGAGGGCGCGGATCACGACGCCTCCTCGATGAGCGCGAGCTGCCCGGCGGCAGCGATCCGGGCGCGCCGGGTCGCCGCGGCCGTCTCGCGGTGGTGGTCGCGGTCGTAGTGCAGGTGGCAGCCCTGGCACATCGGCCGGAGGTTGGCGGGGTCGCAGTTCTCCGGGGTGTGGTCGAGGTGGGCGGTGGTGAGCACCACCCGGGATCCGGTGCCGTACGCCGGCTCCCCGTGCCGGCTGCCGCGACCCTCGGCGCCATACACCTCGGCCAGGCGAGCCTGGATCTCGACCGGGCCGACGTCGGTCAGCACGGTCTTGGCCCGCACCCCGAAGCCCCTATGTTCGTCAAGTAGTCGGCACGATTGCCTACCGGGACGTGGAGGCGGTCAAGCACCTCGTGTTGGCCATGCGACTCCATCGCGCCAGCCACCACAGCTTGGACCTGTGGTGGACGGGGGCGACGGTGCTGACCGTGTCGGCCTGAGCATGGGCGGCTGATGGCGGGGCGGGCGCCTGATCACCAGGCGCAGGGCGCGTAGTCCTTCAGGAAACAGCCGTACAGGTCTTCGCCCTGTTCGCCGCGGACGATCGGGTCGTAGACCCGGGCCGCACCGTCGACCAAGTCCAGCGGGGCGTGGAAGCCGGCGTCCGCCAGCCGCATCTTCGTCGGGTGAGGCCGTTCGTCGGTGATCCAGCCGGTGTCGACGCTGGTCATGAGGATGCCGTCGGACAGCATCTCCTGGGCGCTGGTCCGGGTCAGCATGTTCAGCGCAGCCTTGGCCATGTTGGTGTGCGGGTGCCCCGGCCCCTTGTAGCCGCGGGTGAACTGGCCCTCCATCGCCGACACGTTCACTACGTACTTGCGGCGGGCGGTCGCTGCGGCCATCGCCGGTCGCAGCCGGCTGACCAGAACGAACGGTGCGGTCACGTTGCACAGCTGCACTTCGAGCAACTCGATCGGGTCCACCTCGTGCACCCGCTGCACCCAGCTGTTGACCGGGTCGAGGTCCGGCACCAGACCGCCGGCGTCGATGGCGGTGGCGGCCGCGATCCGTTCCGGCGAGGCGGAACCGCTGGTCAGCGCCAGCGCGGTCAGCGCGTGCGGGGGAATCACGGCCGACTGCGGCGGGGCGGCCAAGCTGCCCGCCGGGTCGCCCCAGCCGGCCGGTTTGGCGAACGTGATCATCTCTGGCAGTGGGCCGTCCGGCAGGGCCGCCGCCTCCGCGGCGACGAGTTGGGCGTACGCCCCGGGCGTGCGGCGGACGGTCTGTGCCGCGTTGTTGATCAGGATGTCGAGTGGTCCCTGGCCGCTGACCGAATCAGCGAGGGCGATCACCTGGGCGGGGTCGCGCAGGTCGATCCCGACGATTCGCAGGCGGTGCAGCCAGTCCCCGCTGTCGGGCATCGCGGCGAATCGGCGGACCGCGTCGTGGGGAAACCGCGTGGTCACCGTGGTGTGCGCGCCGTCGCGCAGCAGCCGCAGCGCGATGTACATGCCGATCTTCGCCCGGCCGCCGGTGAGCAGCGCGCGCCGGCCGGTCAGGTCGGTGCGGGCGTTCCGGCGCTCCCGGTTGAGTGCAGCGCAGGGCGGGCAGAGCTGATGGTAGAAGGCGTCCACCTCGCGGTAGCGCTGCTTGCAGACGTAGCAGCCGCGCGGATTGTGCAGGATGCCGGCCGTGGCACCGACGGTGGGCGAGGTGAGCGGGATGCCCTGGGTCTCGTCGTCGATCCGGCCCGGGGCGCCGGTGGCGGTGGCCGCCGTCACCGCGCGGTCGGCCGCCGCGATTGCATTCCGCCTTTCCTCGCGTCGCCGCTGCTTGATCACCTTGTAGAGTTTCGCGGTTGCCCGTTGCACCCGCACCACGTCGGGGTGGTCGGGAGGCAGGTCCTCCAACGCCTCGAAGACGCTGAGGCAGGTCTCCAGGCGGTCGCGGTCAATGCCGTACTGACCGGTTTCCGTAATGTTGTCCGCCGTCATGCCGTCGCTGTCTCATCCCGTTCCCTGCGCCGGGTCTACCCGGCCCCACCCCAAGTCCGACCCGGAACTGTACGCACCGCACGGCCTCCGACGCATCCCGCGTCTGCTCATCAGCCCAAAGCCCGTCGAGGCCAGCCCTCGCTCCGAGGTCCACCGAACAATGCATCTTTAGCCACGGCGAGTTCGGGGGCGGCCATGGGCAGGCCGGTCGCGCCGCCACCGGAGTCGATTCCCGTATGACGGCACGACGGCCTGCTCATGTGCCGGCCGTCACTCCGGCAGCCTGGTCAAGCTGCTCGCCATGTACGCGACGCACACTCTGAAGGTTCTTCGCCGGCGAGATCATCTCGGAGAGTTCCCTGGGCGCCTGCCTCTCGGCTCCCTCCGCCGGGTCCGACCAGAAGATCACGACGCCTCACCAACATCCTTTACCGGCACCTCATCAAAGATCAACTCAACCTGCCATTGGCGCGGGTTGATACACAGCGGCGCTCTGGAGCCTATCCGCGCCACGGTGACCGGCAGGACGCATGCCATGCGTGAGCCACACCAGGACGCGGTGGGCAGCCGATGAGAGAGCGACCCCACCGGTCACCTTGACCAGCCTGGCCGGGCTGCGGCAGTGGCGGCCCATTACGACGATGTCGACCTCGTCAAGGAACTCATCAAACGGCAGTTGATGTTCGGTATCGAGCGTTGGGCCCGCCACGGGAACTGTCCGGTCGTAGCCGCCCTGGTCATCGGCGATGTAGCCGTCAAGACTCATGGGCCAATCGCAGGCTGATTTGCTCCGATATGTGCTCATGCCTGCGAGTGTGGTGACGAGCAGCGATGGATCTCCGGACCGCTCGGCGATGCGGCTGTCCGTGCTTCGTCGCGACGAGGCAGCCGGTCAGGCTCAGGCAGAGAACGAACCATTGCCGCCAAGTCGCCATGCACGAGGGGAAGGCCGCCCAGCTCGCTGATCCCGACCCATGCGATGTCGTCATGCTCGTCAGGTGCACGGTTGGTCGGAGAGCCAACCCAGTCTCCAATTTGCCAGACGCCCACGTGAACGGCGTCCTCACCACTGCCGGCATGCAAGTCGCCCAACCGTGAAGAGGACTCCGCCACAATGTGAACACCGAGCTCCTCGTGCATCTCACGCGCGAGGGCTTGTAGTTCCGACTCACCCGCTTCGACATGCCCCCCGGGCAGATCCCAGAGATCTGGGTATGCCCGGCGGGTCGGGCTGCGGTGCACTAGCAGGACCGCGCCGTTTTCGACGAGTGCGCCTGTGACGACGACATGCATGACGGGATTAGAGCACAGGGATAGGACAAGCTCGCTCCAGCCAAAGGGGACGTGCAGGCGTCCAGATCTGCCGCTGATCACGCGCCCGGTCAGCGTCCGCTCGTGCCGATGAGCGTGTGCGGTCGCGCTGTGTGGCCGGACTCTGTGGATGGCCATGTGTGCTGTACCGGTCAGATGGGGCTGCGTGCCTCGATTCACCGGGTGGTGCTCCATCAGCGTAGTTCGAGTTGGACGCCGTCCTCGGTGAGGTAGCGGACCAGGTCGTCGAAGGTGACGGCGGGCAGCCAGCTCTTTCGGTCGTAGCCGGAGACCAGGTGGGTGCGCGCGACCTCGGAGTTGTGCCAGATCATGCGGAAGCCGGGGGTCGCGCCGCCGTCGCCGGTGGCGGCATTCTCGTGCAGCCAGAACAGATCGCCGCCGAACCAGCCGCCAGGGCCGTTGACCGCTTCCCCGATCGCACAGAAAAAGGCGTCAAAGTCAGTGACGTAGCGTCCGTCCAGGTGATACACCGTGCCTGCGGGCTTGTCCGGAGCATGGCTCCGGTGGACTGCAGCTGCACGTACCCAGAGGTAGCGGTCACTGCGATTGAGCTTCGCCCAAAGGTTGGGCTCGGTCGGGCCGCCAGCGCGCCACATGTCCCAGAGTGGGCGGTCATTGGTCGCCATCGGCTCCGGGATCCGCGCATCCAACATGACATCGACAAGGTCGTCACCGAGGGTGGACGGGCGCGTGGCGACGACGCTTCCGAACACGCGTTGTCCCCAGCCCATCGTGTGAGCCGTGCCGTCGACGCGCACGTGGGCCAGCTCGGCCTCGAACGACCCACTGAGCCGGCGACGACAGCCCAGCAAGGTCAACGGCGGACCCGGCGGCCAGCTGTCCGGCTGCTCGTGGAACAGGCCAGCGATGTCACGGCACCCGCCGGCCGGCGTTTCCTCGCTGGATCCGTTCGCCGTCGACCAGGCGAACAGCCGGTAACCGACGACAGCGGGCGCGATGGTGCCGCCACGATTGTTGTCGTCGTCGCGGCGATGGCCTTCGAGGTCGATGTCGAGCAGGCCGGACCCGTCAGCGGCGGGCCGGTGGCCGACGACCCGGACGTCGAGCAGTTCCTCGGCGTTCTCGTAGCACTCCCGGCACTGGTCCTCGCACCCTTCGCTCGCTGGCCGGCCGGGGACGTGTGCGCCCTCGACGACGAAGTTGCCGAACCAGGTCGGCCCCGTGCCGTCGATCGCGGCGAGAAGCGGTCCGGACGGCGCGCAGCTCAACAGGGTGTAGCGCTCGTACAGTGGCTCGTGCGGGAACACGCGGTCGACGAAGAGCCCGTCGATGTCCGTGCAGTCGGTGATGGTGGCGCCGGTTTCCTCGTCGAGCAGGCGCCAGCGCAAGGGGATTGACACATGGTGACCTTAACCGGCGGGCGCGCTCTGCGACCGGCATGCATACCGGCGGTGATCGACGGCGGATCGGCGAGATATCAGCCTCTGCCGCGTCCAGTGTGTGCCGCGATGTGCCGGCCAGTGCCGCTGCAGCCTTCGACCGAGAGGAATTGTCAAGACCTGTGGATTGAGCGTGGGCGGCTAGCTGCATCTGCCCGCCGGCGGCCAATTGAAACTGCCCGGACATGGCCATCTCGTCACGCAGCGTGCGGATGCTGAGTAGCTCGACACCCCGCCCGACCCGTCATCTACCGGCACCTCGGGGATGCAGCTTGCGCCCGTTCTGTCCGCACGTTTGGGACGGTCCGAACCCTCGCATCAGGTGCGAGAACCGTCGTTCCGTCGCGAGGCAGCGGCGAACGTGCCAGGACAAATCGCGTCAAGCGGTTACTCGCGTGGGCCGGTATCGCAGGGCGACCGCCCCCGACCGGAACTCATGGCGATCCACGAGCTCGAGCTGGATGCGCTCGCGCAGACCGGCGAGCAACGTCGGCCCGTGTCCGGCAAGGACCGGCTGCACAAGGAACACGTACTCGTCGATCAGTCCCAGATCTGCCAACGCCAGGGGGAGCGTCACGCCACCCACGAACAGGCCCTCGCCTGGCTCCTGCTTGAGCCGCTGAACCGCTTGCCCCAAGTCGCCTCGCACCAGCTCGGCATTCCAATCGACCCCGCTCAGCTTGCTCGACACGACGTACTTCTTCGTCCGGTCGATGGTCTCGGCGAACGGGATCTCCCACTCATCCATCCAGTCAGGCCATGTGCCCGTGGCCGGCTGCCGCCACGCCGACTCCATCATCTCGTAGGTCACCCGGCCGAATAGCAGGGCATCGGCTCGTTCCATCTCAGCGGTCCAGTAGCGCATCGACTCCTCGTCGGGGGCGAGCCCTGCCTCGTGATGGCAGCAGCCGTCGAGTGTGACGTTGATCGAGTATCGAAGTGGTCTCATCTCGGTGCTCTCCCTTGATGCGCGCAGCGCGTTTTCACCGGACCGTATTCAGACTACTGTCGGCGCCATTTCTCATCGGCGCCCGATCCCACCTACTCAACACCGTCGTGGTGCGAACCAGACCGCAGACCGAGCGCGCGACCGATTCGGCGATCTGCTCAAGCCGCAGTCAGCCGGCGGCTGTCCCAGAACGCGGCCGAAGCGGCTCCATCGCATCGCCGACCGCCGGCACGCTGGCTGGGGTGCGTCGCGGCTCTCCTTGTCTCTAACCACGCCACGTGGTCACCACCGCCGGGAGGTCGGTGGCCGTCAGCGGGCAGATCTCGTTAGCCACCCACAGATTGAGCGTTCGCGCGGCTTGAGCGTCATCTCCTGACTCGTGGTCAGGGTGGTCGTCGGGTCGTTCGACGATGCGCCCTTTGTCGGCGCCGGCGCCGGCGCGGACGAGGGCGACGAGGTGGGGTGCGTTGACGGCGCGCCAGCGGCGTTGGGCGGACTCGATGAGCTTGAAGGCCATGGCGATGCCGGCAGCGCGGGAGCCGGGTCCCATGGTGACCCGCTGACGGAGCCGGATCGTGGCGAAGGTGGACTCGATCGGGTTGGTGGTGCGCAGGTGGATCCAGTGCTCGGCCGGGTAGTCGTAGAACGCGAGCAGCACGTCGAGGTCGTCGGGGATCTTCGCGGCGGCCCTGGGCCACTTGGTTCCGTACGCGTCGGCGAACGTCCTGGCGGCGGCTTGGGCGTGGTCGCGGTCCCCGGAGTTCCAGATCTCGGCAAGCGCCGCCTTCGCGCCGGGCTGGGCGGACTTGGGCAGCGCGTTGAGCACGTTGGCGATCTTGTGGAACCAGCAGCGCTGTTCTCGGGTCTCGGGGAACACGCCGCGACGCGCTTGTCATTGACTCGCGGCTGGCGGACCGGCACCGCACCGGCCGCGGTGACCACCTCCCTGGGCTCGTGGTAGCCGTTGCGGACCACCAGCCGGTGACCGTTCTCGTCGACCTCGTCGACGAACTGATCGACATACGCGGTGACCTCAGCCTGCAACGCCGCCGCGAGCATCCGGCGCGCACCGTCCCGCACGATCTCGTCGAGCAGCGACGAACCCGCCGCTGGCCCGCCCGGCACGGCGGACTCAGACCCCGTCATGGACTAGCTTCAACCACGGTGACCGACAGGACGCATGCCAAAACAGAGCCACACCAAGACTTGCGGTGGGCAGCCCAGCCGATGAGAGAGCGACCCGCCGGTCACCTCGACCTAGCCTGGCCGGGCTGCGGTCGTAACACCAGTAGATAAGTAGCCGATGAGCGAAACTCGATCATGCCAGCAGCGAAGCGCTTGCTCCTCACGCGGCGTCATGCCACATAGTCGGTGGCGTGGAGGAGCACCTGACCGTGGGGCGTGTGGCGGAGTTGGCCGGCGTCAGCGTCCGCACACTGCATCACTATGACGCGATCGGCCTCCTGGAGCCGTCCACGCGGACCGCGGCTGGGCACCGGGCCTACTCCCCGGGCGATGTGGAGCGACTCCGGGAGGTGCTCGCCTACCGGCGGCTCGGCTTCGGATTGCGGGAGATTGCGGATCTGGTTGACGATTCGGCCACCGACGCGGTGGCGCACCTGTGCCGGCTGCGCGGTCTGCTGATGGACCAGCGCGACCGCGCTGCTGCCATGGTGACGGCCATAGACAGGGAACTGGAGGCACGAGCGATGGGAATCAGGACGACTCCGGAGGAGCAACTGAGGGTGTTCGGCGCGCAGTTGTACGACGTCATCGGATCCGCTTATCCAGCGACGTGGCGCACCGAGCCACGGATCGCCGCGCGCATCTGGGATGCGCTGGGGGACGCACGAACGGTGCTGAACGTCGGGGCTGGCACCGGCTCCTACGAACCACCCGATCGTGACGTCACGGCGGTGGAACCGTCGGCGGTCATGCGGGCACAGCGTCCCGTGGGCGCGGCGCCGTGCGTGGCCGCCGCTGCGGAGAGTCTGCCGTTCGAGGACCAGTCCTTTGACGCCGCGATGGCGGTCAGCACCGTTCATCACTGGCCGGATCCGGTCGCCGGGCTGAGTGAGATGCGGCGTGTGGCCCGCCGCGTGGTGGTGTTCACGTACGACGCCGATGACACCGGCTGGCGTCAGCGGTTCTGGCTCACCCGCGACTACTTACCTGAGTTCGCAGATCTCCTCGTCGGCTGGCCGTCCTTGGCCGACCTGACCCGCGCGATCGGAGGACGCGCGGAGCCGGTGCTCGTCCCGTGGGACTGCGCTGACGGCTTCTTCGAGGCATACTGGCGCCGGCCTGAGGCGTACCTGGACGAACATGTACGCCGCGCGGTTTCGGTATGGACCAGAGTCGGACCGCAGGCTGAGCAGCGGGCAGTCAGCGCACTCCGCGAGGACCTTTCCTCAGGCCGGTGGGCCGAGCGCAACCGCGACCTCGTCGCCCTCGAGGCGGCAGAGCTCGGTCTCCGCCTGCTCGTAGCCTGAACCACCGTGCGGCGGAAACGCCGCCAAAGAGCTGACCGCCGGGCTCGTTGGATTCTGCTGCTCGGACAGCTCCCCATCCGAGACGTACGGCAGCCCGGCCCTTCCTGCCGCGCGCGCAGCCCGTCGTTGAACCCCACCTGCGCGCACCCGAACGCCCTTGCCAGCGCTTCCTGCTGGCCCGGCGTCGGGTGGACGCGGTAGTTGTACCGAAGCTGCACGTCACTGGTGAACAGCCTCAGGGGCGTGTCCTCGCGGCGGACCCGGCAGAGCTTCCCGACCTGGTTCATCACTACTACCGGGCCAACAGACAGTGGTTCGCTTCGTACCTCGCCGGGTCCGTCGCCGGCGCATCCATGACTGTCCTACGTCAGAACATCGAGCAGGAGAATCAGGTGGCCTGCAACACGTCCGGGCCTTGACCGCCCTCCCGCGCGGGCCTTCGCCCCGCCCCGAAGGGCGGAGCACTGGCCCGCTTTCCGGTGGCCTGTCCAGCCCTGCCGGCCTGGTCAGTGCGTCGTCGCCCCGCCCGCGTCGAGGGTCACCGCGTTGGCGACGAGGAGGCAGGCGCTGACTACGTTGATCACCGTGATCTGCTCGTCCGGAACGCCGCGTCGATGGCGACGGTCGTAGTCGGTAAAGTGCCGCTGCTTGCGGGCCAAGACGACCTTCGATACACAATGGGCAGTGAGAAGGAGCGCGCCGGAACGACGATCAATGTGATCCGCCGACATCGATGGAGGCCCGTCCATGACGTTGACCCCGGCGGCTGGCGGCGGTTGCGGCGAGTCGTCGACCCCACCCCCGCCTATCCAGGCTCCGAGGCAGGTGAATTCTGACGTCGAGTGGGACAGCTTCGACCCCCAGGCGTACGTCCGGCACAACTACGCGGTTCTGCGTGCCGATGATCGTGAAATCCTCTGCCGTACCAGAGATTTTCTCGCCGGGGCGAAGCTCTCCGGCGCGCGCTGTGTCGACGTGGGGTCGGGGGCGAACCTCTACCCGGCGCTGTCGCTGCTGCCGTTTGCGCGCACGATCGACCTGTGTGACTGGTCGATGTCGAATGTGAGCTGGCTGCGTACGCAGATCGACAGCTACGACGAGCTCTGGGACCCGTACTGGCGGGTGTGCGCGGAGCACCCGGCGTACTCGGCGCTGACCGATCCGCGGGGCCGTCTGGCGCGGGTGGGCCGAGTGCTGAGGGCCAGTGTCTTCGACGTGCCGAGGCATGCCTGGGACGCCGGCACGATGTTCTTCGTAGCCTGCTCCATATCGGCCGACCGCGCGGAGTCCGAGCACGCGATCGGCCGGTTCCTCGCAGCGCTGCGGCCCGGCTCGCCCTTTGCCGTGGCGGTCATGCTCGGCTCCCGCGGCTACCGCGTCGGCCAGCGCTTGTTCCCGGCCGTGGCGCTGCAGCGCGCCGAGGTGGTGGCCAGCATCGCGGCCGGCGCGTACGACCTGGCCGTCCACGAGGTGCGGCTCACCCCGCCGCTGCGTGACGGGTACCTGAGCATGCTGCTGACCACCGGCCGTACCCGCGGATAGTGCTGATGCCTGATCATGGGAGGCGCCGGCGCCGTGAGGTCGGCGCGGCCTACCGGTACGGGCGTTCGCACCGCGCCCGATGGGTCGGGTTGCCGACACGCGGCCATCGAAGCTGTTCGAGTGGCACTCGACTGGCCCGCTACCATGTTGGTGCGCGTCATTGCGGATCACCGTAGATCATCCTGTGAACGGCAACACCAGCAGTTTCGAGTCGACGACTACAGCAGACGGCGGTGAATCGTGCGGATACAGCCACGCCAGGAGATTCTCGACATCTGGCGGGCCACGGTGCGTAGTTGCTGGCAGAACGGTGAATGGCACTGGGGTGGTCGAAGTGGCAGCAACTCGATCAGCGACGCGGAGCAACTGCTGACACTGCTGCTCCCGGCGGCCCGGGTCCCCGTGCTGTCGCTCGACGACCCGGATCGCGCCGACGAAGAGGTGATCGAGGCGCTCAGCCCGATCGGCGGCGCGATCGAGATTCCCCGCCGGCTGGTCAGCGTGATCACCGACTATTTCACGCGGTACACCGACGACACCGGCACTCCGATCTTCAGCGGCGGTAGCTACCTCGCCCCGCTGGAGGGCGGCTCGGAGCTCACCGACGAGCAACGCTCCCTGGACATCGTCGACTCGTTCGCGGTCTCCGTCACGCTTACCCTGGCGACGATCGGCTTCGTCAAGGTCTACCGTGGCGCCACGAAGCGTCGCGACCTGCTGGCGCAACTGGACGCCCTGGAGGCGATGGCCAGCGCGCGGCTGACCGCGGCCATGGTCGGCCTGCTCCGCAGCTTCAGTACCTTCGTCTTCACCTCCAGCGACGAGTACGGCGTCCGGCTGTGCGACATGATCAACCAGGACGAGTTGCCGCGCCGCGAAGTCGTGGCCGCGCTGCGCGAACAG
Source organism: Micromonospora sp. NPDC047465 (assembly GCF_040643125.1). Taxonomy (NCBI): domain Bacteria; kingdom Bacillati; phylum Actinomycetota; class Actinomycetes; order Micromonosporales; family Micromonosporaceae; genus Micromonospora; species Micromonospora sp. NPDC047465. Next base: position 36,884 of record NZ_JBEYTP010000028.1, on the reverse strand, counting down.
CTGCGGGAGACCATGGCCAGCCTGCGCAGCGTGGTCATCGGGTCGGGCCGGGTGACCGAGGACCTGGACAACAGCGAGATGCTGTTCGAGTGCGGCTGGTCGTGGGGGATCATCGCCGGGGCCGAGGAGGTCCCGACCACCGAGCCGATCGGCCTGCAGCGGGAGGGCTCGGCGGAGAACGCTCCCTACCTCTACTTCACCGTCATCGCGATGGACGCCATCGAGGACCTGAACTCCGAACGCACCCGACTGCTCGGGTTGCTCAACGAGGAGCAGCAGCGGCTGTCTCGGGCGCTGCAGCTGCGCTGGGAGCTGACCCGGACCTACTGGGCGACGGTGGCGACCTTCGGCAACCGACGGCGGTGGCCCATCGAGGACATTCCCTGGCGGACGACCGACGGTGACCGGACCGACTACTACACCCTCCAGGCCACGTCGCTGGCGGTGAAGGGCCTGATCGCCGGCGGGCGCGGCGCCGACGAGGAACTCGGCCGGATCGCCTCGGTGCTGGTGGAGCTGGCGCAGCGGGCGCGGATCACCCGACGTGCCTCGCCCGACGAGCCGGCGCTGCTCCTGCACGCGCCAGGCAAGCGGGTGACCCTGAACGACGACACGTCGAAGCCGATCATGACGTGGAACGTGAACGAGTACTCCACGGTGCTGCTCCAGCGGGCGGCCACCGTCGCCGGTCTGCTGAGCAACGCCCGGCGGCGCAGCGAGCTGCTCGAGCTGGCGGACGAGGTGTGGGACCACCTGCTGCTGCGGCGTATCCCTGACGGCCAGCACCGAGGGCTGTGGGATCACGCCGGCGGTGCTTTCCCCGGGCTGGCGCCGAAGCCGGACGCACCCTCCTGGTACCTGACCGAGCGGGTGGTGGAGGCGCTGGTCAGCGCCGGTCAGCTGCTCTGGGACCGGCCGTTCCCGCGGGCCGGCCGGCTCGCCGCGTACGCGCAGGATCTCATCGACGAGGCCGAGTACCTGTTCGACCGGGAGCTGATGCGCGGCACGTTCGCCGGTGAGGCGATGCAGCGCAGCATGCGTAGCATCCGGGCCAGTCTGCGCCGGGCGCAGCTGCTGGTGGACGAACGCCCCGGCACGGCGGCCGCCCTGGCGAACACCCTGCTGCTGCTGCTCAACGACGTCGCCACCGGGCAGCAGAAGGCCAGCGAGGGGATCTGAATGCTGGTTTTCGTCACGTCGCACAAGGGCGGTACCGGGCGTTCGGTGACCGCGGCGAACATCGCCTACCGCAGCGCGTTGTCCGGCCGCCCCACCTGCTACCTGGACTACGATTTCGGCTCGCCGACGGCCGGCATCACGTTCCAGATCCCGCAGGCCGTCAACGGGGTGGAGGGCGCCGGACCCAACGGCGGCGGCCTGCACCGGTATCTGCGCGGGGAGATCCCGTCTCCGGAACAGTTGGACGTGTGGGGCACGTCGGAGCGGGCCAGCCTGCGGCAGCGGCCCATCGGGTCCGGTCCGCTGGTGCTCCTGCCCGGGCAGCGCAACGGCAGCGAGTTCGGTTTCACCAACGACATCGCCAAGCGCTGCGCCGAACTCTTCCTTCGGCTGGAGGAGGAGTTCGACCTGACCCTGGTGGACCTCAGCGCCGGCCGGTCGTACGCCAGCCAGATCGCGCTGGCGGCCACCGCCACCCCGACCCTGCGCAAGGTCACCGTTCGCTGGTTGGTCTTCCACCGGTGGACTCCCCAGCACGTCACCGCGGCTGCGGATCTGGCCTTCGAGGCAGGCGGGATCGTGGCCATGGGCAAGGAGTATGGTCACGAGCCGGAGCGGCTGCGGGAGTCGCTGCGGTTCGTCCGCACGGCGGTGATCGATTCACGCGGTCCCGAGGTCGGCTACCTCGACCTTGCGCAGCAGGCATTCCTGCGCAAGTGCGACGCGGAGCTGTCGGAGTTGGCCCGACGGCGGGGCGTCGGGCGCACCACGTTGTTCGGCGCGGTGCCGCTGGATCCTCTGTTGCAGTGGCGGGAGCAGCTCATCTCGGACCACGACGTGCAGAGCAAGATCGCGAACGTCAAGACCGTGGACGCTTTCGTGGATCTGACCGAGAAGCTCTTCGACGAGACGGCATGGGAGACCGTGTGATTGGCGTGGATGTCAGGTTCCAGGAGGCAGCTGCGGTGCGACGTACAGAGAGCGTGGCGTACTCGCATCTGTCCGTGGAGTTGGGGCACTTCTACGCGGAGGACTTCGGCGACGGATGCCAGGAGCTGCGGCGCAAGTTCGAGCGGATCGCGGACTGGTCGGCCGCGATCCCGGCCCTGGCCCGACGAGGCCTGCCCCCACACCGGCAACCGCGGATCAGCACCTGCTTCATGGTGGACGACTACTTCCACCGCTTCGGTACCCCCCGTGAGGTGATCCCGCAGGTGCAGAGCGCCGCGGCGGAGCACGGCCTGACGCTGGACTACGTGGCCCGGGAGTCCAGCTTCGCGCGGCACGACGGTGTCGAGCTGGCCCAGCTGGTGGTCGACACACTGGTGGTGGAACCGCCCCGGCACACCACCGGCAGTCGCCCCCCGCTGAGCGAGTCGGGCTGGCTGTCCAACGGTAAGCGGTCGCCCGGCCACGTCGACGCCCCGGCGATGACCCTGCCACGGCCGTGGTCCCCGCCGGTGCAGTCCGGCGATCCCCAGCACTCCATCTTCGTCGACATCGAGCTGTGGTCCGACGAACCGAACACCCGGGTGTGGGCCTGCGCGCTGCTCGCCTCGGTCTGGCAGCTGACCCGGCTGGGCGTGCTACGGCACCGGGGTGAGACGATCAGGCAGCCGTGCCGGCTGGTCGGGGAGCTGCCCACCGACTGGGACGAACTGCCCGCGATCGTCCAGCTGAACCCGCTCGCCGCGCCGTTCTGCGCGTACCGCACGCTGACCCTCATGGACACCCAGTACCTGCCCGTGGAGCTGGCCGTACGGACCATCCTCGGCCAGGTGGCGGTACCGTCGGCAGTCGCGCAGCAGGTCGCCAAGCGGGCCGGCGGCGAGGGCCTGCAGCTGCCGAGCGAGCTGGTCGACCGGTTGAGCTACGTGTTCATCGGCGAGTGAGCGTGGTCAGCGGCCGCACGGCTGTTTGACCGCCACCCGGTCGGCCAGGTCGCGCAGCAGCGCCATGTTGTTCACGCTGATCTGATCCCGGATCCAGTTGACCGACGACTTCCACTGCCGGCTGAACCCGGGTACCTGCTCCAGGCGGTCCCAGATCGGCCGCAGTCGCGGGTGGACCCGAGCGCCAGGCAGCCACAGGTGCAGCAGGTGCTCCAGCACCGGCCGCAGCCGCTCGATGTGCTCCTGCCCGGAGGCCGGTCGGGTGACCGCGGCCTCCACCAGGGAGGACAGCATGGTCAGCAGCCAATCGTGCAGCGCGAGATCTTCGCAGAGGCCGGCCACGGCGGCCGGCACGTCCTGCGGGCCGACCACGAGTTCGACCGTGCGCAGCGTGGGGGAGTCCACGGTGACCACCGCCGAGACGGCCCGGCCCGGCTGCTGGTCGACCTGCGCGGTCCAACGCAGCCGGGTGCGCGCCGCGCGCAGTGGCGGGTGTCGGTCCAGCAGGTCGGACATCTGCACGCCGTCGAGTACCCGGCCGGTGATCGCCTCCAGGTTCAGCACGTCCGCGTTGTTGCCGTGCAGGAAGCCTGCCGTCAGGTCCGCGGCGTCCAGCCTGCCGACCGTCTCAAGGACACCGGGGTTGGCCAGATAGTGCGACCATGGCTGGCGGCGATCGCCCGCGACGACCTGGATCACCGAGGAGGCCTGCACGAGTCGGCCACCGGTGATGATGGCCCGGGTGACCACCGCACCCACCCCGCGCAGTTGGCGCTTCCTGGCGCTCGGCAGCCAGCAGTCCACGCCGGTGCGGACGTCGGGCGACACCGCGTAGAGCGAAGGGCGCCGGGAGGTCAGCACGACCTCGCCCTCGACCAGGCCGAGCACCTCGGAGCTCTGCTCCTGGGTCAGCGCCGTGCTGTGCTGCAGCAGGCTGGTGTGCACCTCACCCACCGTGAGCATGGCTTCCTCCGCATTGCCGGCACCGGTCCGCGGGCGCCCCGCGGCGTGCGGTCCCATGGTGATTGACGTACGCCGCCGTGACCCGCACCGACACGGACCCGTCTGGGATTACCGAAACTCCTCGTGAGCACCGGATTCGGCTCGCCCGGACCCGTATCTGTCCTGCGGCCATCATAGGCCCACCCTTGGCGGGATTCCCATGTACGGCAGGGGGTTGCGGGTGTTTGCGGGTCAGAGGGATGTGAAGGCAGCTGATACTTTCAATGGTGCGGTCGCCAGCTACCCCTGGAGTTTGCCGTTCATGAAGGTCTACATTTCGGCCACCCAAAAGGACCTGCTGGAATATCGTGCTGCCGTGCACGTCGTGGCACGTCGTCTGGAGATCGAGGACGTGGCCATGGAGGCGTACGGCGCCGACGTCCGGCCACCGCTGGAACGCTGCCTGGCCGATGTGCGCCGGTGCGATCTCTACGTGGGGCTGTTCGCCTGGCGGTACGGTTTTCGGCCGCCCGGCCAGGACTCCTCCATCACCGAACTGGAATACCGTGAGGCACTCGCGGCCGGAAAGCCCTGCCTGATTTTTCTGCTCGCCGAGGACACACCCTGGCCGGTCGGCATGATCGACCGGGACGCCGACTGGCAGCAGATCGTCGCGCTGCGCCGGGAGCTCAAGGAGCGCCACCTCTGTGCGTTCTTCTCCGGCGTGGACGACCTCGCCGCCAAGGTGACCGTGGCACTGGCCGAGGTGCGCAGTGGCCGATCCCCGGCGCGCGAGCCCGCCGACCCGGACACCCACCTGCCGGAAGCCGTGCGCAGCCAGTACTACAAGCAGCTGGCGCTGAGATACCAGGCCGTTCCGCTGGACGCGGTCTCACCACGCCCCACCATCGGATATCTCACGGTCGGGTTACCGAAGATGTTCGTGGAGCCCCGCGTACACGAGGACACCCGGCCGGAGATGCCACTGGCCTGGTGGCGGTGGGCCAGCTCCACAGGCGACGATCACGCCAGCGGGCTGCCCGGGGTGGTCAACCCGGAGGAGGTGGAGCGGCTCTGGGAAGAGTACGCGGCCAAGGACGCGCTGGCCCTGTTCGACGTGGTGTGCGATCCGGGCCGGCGAGCGATCGTGCTGCTCGGCGACCCCGGCTCCGGCAAGTCGGCGGCCGCGCGGTACCTGGCGCTGGCGCTGGCCGGAGTCTGCGCCGAGCCCCGGCTGGCGGCGCTGGACCGGTACCTGCCCGTCCTGATCGAGCTGCGCTCCTACGCCGCGCACTGCGGGGACGGGCGGTGCGACGGCCTGCTGGACTACGTGGGGCACCGCCACCAGCAGGGACTGGCCGGAATCGACCAGGGCGTGCTGGAGGCGTACCTACGTCAGGGCGGCCAGGCGCTGTTCCTGTTCGACGGCCTGGACGAGGTGTTCGACCCCGCGCAGCGGGAGGAGGTGGCCGCGCAGATCGCCACGTTCGCCAGCGAGTACCCGGGGGTGCGGACGATGGTCACCTCGCGGGCGGCCGGATACCTGCGGCACACCTTCGCCAACGCCGGCTTCGACCACTTCACCCTGGAGGATCTCGACGACGAGCGAATCGTCCGGTTCCTCGGCAACTGGTACCGCTACGTGATGCCCACACCGACGGCGGAAGCGGACCGGCAACGGCGACAGATTCTTGACGTGGTGCGCAGGTCCCGAGCGATGCACGAGATCGCCGGCAACCCCCTGCTGCTGATGCTCATGGCGATCGTCGGCCGGGGCCACCCGCTGCCCCGCAACCGGCACCGGCTCTACGCGCACGTCACAGACGTCCTGATCTCCGAGTGGGACGTGACCAAACAGTTGCGGGAAAGCCACAGCGACGTGCCGCTGCTGGACCTGCAGGCGAAGCGCCGGTTGGTGCGCCACCTGGCGTATTGGATGCAGTTCCGGGAGTCCGGCCCGGCAGGAAACTACATTGAATCCGACGAACTGGCGCGCATCTTCCGGGACGACCTCGTCGCGTTCTACGGTTTCGAGAACGAGCGGGCGCTCGCCATGGCCTACTCGATGATCGACAAATTGCGTCAGCGAAGCTTCATCCTGGAACGGTACGGACTGCGACTTTTCGGGTTCGTGCACCGCACGTTCCTGGAGTTCTTCTGCGCAGAGGAGATCGTGGACAGGTTCGAGCACGATCCGGACGCCTGGGGCCTCGACCAACTGCGCGCGCTGTTCCGGGAGCACTGGGCCGACCCGTCCTGGCGGGAGGTGCTCCGGCTGGTCGCCGGCGCCCTGCCCGCCCAGACCGCCAACGACCTGGTCATCCTGCTCGCCACCGAGGCCAACCAACCCTGGCCGCCGCTGAACCTGACCGGCCCGCCATGGAACCTGGTGCTGGCCGCGCAGTGCGTGGCGGAGGCCCCGCAGCCCGCCGAGCTGGCCGGCGCGGGCGACGCGGTGCTGTGCCAGGTCGTGCGGCTGGTCGAACACGGCATTTCCGCCGACGACCCCAACCTCGTGGAGCTCACCGAGCAGGAGCTGCTGTCCTCGATCCGGGCGCTCGGACCGAGCTGGCCCGGCCGGGAAGCCTTCCTGCACTGGTACCGCCGTCGCGGGGTGCGGACCAGCTGGCGCTCCGGCTCCGCATTCGCCACCCGGATCGCCGCGGCGCTCTCCACCGCCGAGGAGCAGCTGGAGGAACTGCTGGTCCGGGAACTCGGGCAGGGCCGCGAACGACAGGCCCACCTCACCCTGGTCGCGGGGCTGGCCGAGACCGCCGGCCGGCTGGACACCACCACCAACCGCAGCCGCCGCCGATGCCGAGACCTCCTGCTCGCCCAGGCACAGGCCGAGGTCTCCACCGCGGTGCGGCAGGCCGCCGTACGGGCTCTGGTCGCGCACTTCGGCGCCGACCCCGACCACGTCGACGTGCTGCGCGACCTTGCCGACTCACCCGATCTCGCGGTGCGCGCGCTGGCCGTGCAGTCCCTCGGCGGCCGGACCGAGCTCTCCGAGGACGTCCGCCAGGTGCTGGCCAGGGCCACCGAAGACCCCGCCACCGCGGTGCGGCGGGCCGCCGCCGGAGTGCTCACCACGCGCTGCGCCGACCTGCCGGACGCCCCCGAGACACTGCAGCGACTGCTGGCCACCGACACCGACCCGGGCGTGGTGCAGTGCGCGCTGGAGGGCCTGCTGGCCCTGCCGGAGCACGCCGAGACCGCCCGCACCCGGGCGCTTCAGCGGGTGACCGGCGACTCCCCGGACGAGGTGCGGCGCTGCGTGGTGACCGAGCTGCTGCCGGGGCGGTCCGGCCCGGAGAGCATCGAACTGCTGCTGAAACTGGCCGGCTCGGACACCTCCGCGCGGCTCCGCGCGGTCGCCGTGCAGCGGCTGGCGCTCGTATCCGACCCGGAGGGGCGCTGCCGAGCCCGGCTGGTCGACCAGATCGAGCAGGACGAGGACGCCTCCGTGCGTGCCGCCGCCGTGACCGCGCTGATCGACCGGGACCGCGCCGACGACACCGGATGGACCGTGGTGGCGCACGCGGCTCGTGCCGACGAGGACGCGACGGTGCGCCTCGCCGCGGTGCGCGCACTGGCTGAGGCATACCCAGACCACCGCACCGGGGAACTGCTGCTGGAGAAGGCTCACCGCGACCCGACCGCGAGCGTCCGGCTCGCCGCGGTCGACCTGCTCACCGGCCGGCCGCTACTCGGGCACGCCACTCGTGCTCTGCTCATCAGCCGCGCTTCCCAGGAGCGGGACGCGATCGTCCGGTTGCGGGTCACCCTCCGCCTGACCCGCCTCGCCGACCCGCCCGACCCCGAGGTGCTGGAGTGCCTGGCCGAGCAGGTCAGCCGGGACCCCGACCCGAACGTGCTGCGCGCGGCCGCCCAGGCGCTCGCCCGTCACGGCGAGGCCGACGGCCTGATGGAGACGCTGTGCCGGCGGGCCCGCCGAGACAGCTACGTCGGCATCCGGCTGGCCGCCGTGCAGGCCCTCTGCGCGTACGGGAGCCCCGATGTGGTGACCGACGTGCTGTTGGAGTGCGTCGAATCGGACAGCGACCCTACCGTGTTCGACGCGGCGGTGTGCTGCCTGACCGAGCAGGGCTCGGCATCCATGGCGGTGACACTGCGGCTCCTGCGCCGCCTGGCAGACCAGGACCCGGCGATCCGCGCCCGCATCGCCGCCGCGCTCGGCGCGCACTTCGGAGCCGACCCGGAGGTCCGGGTACTGCTGGTGGGGCTGGTCCGCGACGACCCGGACCTCGAGGTGCGGCGCCGGGCCGTGGAACAGCTGGGAGCCACGCTGGCCGGCCGAGTGGGGGTACAGGAGCTGCTGCTACGGCTGGCTGACGACAATGACTGGGAGATCCGCCGGACCGCGCTGCTCGGGTTGACCCGCCACTACTCTCGGGACACCCGGACCCGGGTTGTGCTCGCGCGGCTTGCTCGCCAGGAGGACGACGCCACCGTACGGCGGCTGGCCGGGCAACTGCTGGCCGCGCTGCCCGACACCAAGCCCGACGACTTCCCGTGACCGGGCCCGACCGGACGCCCGGGCGGGCGGTGCCGTCGCCCGTGAAAAGGTCGAGCCGGGCGGGACACCAACCGTAGCCCCGCCCGCCGTCAGCAACACGCTCGCACCGACCGTGGCATCAGCGTGCGCATGTCCCGTACCCGCACGGGCGCCCAGCCCCGGCTGCGGAGACGGCCTCCGCGCGACATGCTCCCCGCCGCCGGCTCGCCCGAGCTGGCAGCGCGGAGGCGGGCACGCGCCGAGCACGGCCCTGATCGACCTCGTCAAATATCATCAGGGCCATGACAGACCCGGTCGCCGGCTCGCGCCGCCTGGTCGAATGGTGGCTTCGAGTCGTGTTCGGGGTCATCGGACTGGCCGCCTTCATTCTCGGCTACGTCGGCTTCGAGCGCCTGCTCCAGGCCCGGCCGGGCACCGCGCACGACCCGTACGACGTGCTCTACTACGACCTGCAACTCTTCGTCTTCGGCGCCGAACCGTTCCAGAGCGCCGGACCGTACCCGTGGCAGCTGCAGGTCGCCCGGTTCGCCGCCCCGCTGTTCACCCTCCTCGCGGTGGCCGAGGCCAGCCGGCTGCTGCTGGCCGCCGAGAGCCGCCGCCTGCGGGCCCGGCGGTCCCGTGGTCACGTCCTGGTCTGCGGCGACTCCCAGTTCGCCCACATGCTCGCCGACCGGCTCTTCGCCGACGGCGAGCGCGTGGTCGTGGTGCGCTCCGAGCCGTTCGGACCGCTGGAGTACCGCCTACGCCGGTATCTCGGCGTCATCGGCGACCCGGCCAGCCCCCAGGTGTTGCGCGGCGCCGGGCTGCCCCGCGCCCACACCATCTACGCCTGCAGCGAGGACGACGACCGCAACCACGCCATCGCCAACACCGCCAGCCGGCTCGTCCAGGACCGACGGCAACCACCTCGGGTCTACGTACTGGTCCACGACTCCGAGATGTGCCTGTCACTGCAGGCCCGACGACTCGGCGCCGCCGGATCCAGCCGGCTGCGGCTGGACTACTTCCACGTCGACGACGTCGCCGCCCGCGCACTGCACCGGCACCACCCGCTGCCACACGCGACCGGCCGACCCACCAAGGTCCTCATCGCCGGCACCGGCACCTTCCGCCGAGCCCTCCTGGTGGAAACCGCTCGGCACTGGCGGGCACGCCACGCCGACACCCTTCCCGGCCAGTTCGTGCCACCCCTGCGGGTGGACCTCGTGGCCCCGGACGCCGACACCGAACTCGCCGTCGCGGCGTCCCGCTACCCGTTCCTGACCACCGTCTGCCAGCTCACCGCGCACAACCTGGACCTCGACGGCCTCGTCGGGCTCGACCAGCTCGACCGCGGCCGCTACGACCGCATCTACGTCTGCGCACCGGACGAGACCAGCGGCCTGCAGTTCGTGCTGGACACGCCCGCCCTCTGGCAGAGCGCCGAGAGTTCCGTCTTCGTGCCGGTCTACCAGCAGGCAGCGCTCGCCGCCGCCTTCCACGGCGACTCCCGCCACGACCTGCTCGACGAGGTGCACGGCAAGCTCCGCCTCTATCCGGTGCTCACCCGCGCCTGCGATGCCCGGTTGATCGCCGAGGACCTCACCGAGCGGCTGGCCCGGCTGATCCACGAGCGGTACCTCCAGGCCCAGCAGAGCGCCGGGGTGCGCCCCGGCGACGCGCCGGCGATGGTGGACTGGTCGCGGCTGCCCGAGTCGCTGCGGCGGGCGAACCGGGCCCACGTCCAGGACATCGCCGCGAAGCTGTTGAATCTCGGGTGCGTCGTGGCGCCCCGGCGCGGCGGCACCCGCGACGCCTCCGCCGCCGGGCAGGTCATCGACGACCGGATCGAGGAACTCGCCCGCCTCGAGCACGAACGGTGGTGCCGGGAACGGCGGGGGGAGGGCTGGACGTACGGCGAGCCCCGCGACGACGCCCGGCGGCGGCATCCCGCCCTGCGGCCGTGGGACGAACTTCCCCCCGACGTTCAGGAGCAGAACCGTGAGGAGATCCGGGCGCTGCCCGACGTGCTCTCCGACAGCGGGTTCGAGCTGATCCGGCTGGCGCCCGCGGTGCCCGCGCAGCGGAGAGGACCGGGGGATGCCGACTGATCCCGCACCGGTGCGCGTCGGCATGACCGGGCACATCAACCTGACCCGCGACACCGAGCTGCTCGTCGCCGACGCGCTCCGCGTCGAGTTGCGCCGGATCAGCGACCGGCCGGTGCACGGCGTCACCTGCCTGGCGGCCGGTGCGGATCAGGTCTTCGTGCGCACGATTCTGGAGATGGGCGGCACGCACGAGGTGGTCCTCCCGGCCCGCGACTACCGGACCGCCGTGATCAGCCCGGAGAACCGGGCGACCTTCGACGAGCTGCTTGCCCGGGCGGCGGCGGTCGTCCACACCGGCCACGACCGCTCGAACACCGCCGCCTACGTGGCCGCCAACCGCGAACTGGTGCGACGGGTGCAGCGACTCGTGGCGGTGTGGGACGGCGAACCTGGCTGCCACGCGGCGTCGACGGACCGGACCGTCGACTGGGCGCGGCTCCACGGCGTCCCGACCACGATCCTCTGGCCCGTCGGTGCCCGCCGGATGGTCCTCGGGGACTGACGGGCCAGCAACGGCGGGCGGCTGCCTGCGACGGGAGCTGGATCCGTGGACGGGCCCGGACCCTGTGGTGTCACATCCTTCCCGGCGTGCTCGGGCCGCTGACCCGCCACGCGCTGCTGCGCATCCCGGGCATCGCGCTGGCCCTGGCGGCACTCGGCTTCCTCGGCCTCGGTCCGCAACCACCGACCCCGGACTGGGGCCTCGTGCTGTCCGAGGGCATGCCGTACGTGGAACGCGCCCCGTGGACGGCCTTCGGACCGTGCCTGTCGCTGGTCGCCCTGTCCGTGCTCACCGTCACGGCCTCGGCACTGCGGCGTTCCCGCTGAGAGACACCGCCCCACCAGGCTGTCAACAGATGGCGGGATGGACGCGGGTCATGGTGGACTGGTAGCCGCCACCGGGCCAGGCCCACGCTCCGGTGGCGCTGGTGCCCTCCGCGTCGAAGGTCCCGCGATACCTCGCCGGCGAGCCTGGCTCGCCGAACCAGATGGTCAGCTCGCGGTCGGCCACCTCGTAGACGTACTCCAGGATCTCTCCCGTGCTGCCGAAGAAGTGCGACTTCAGGGTGCCGCTCCCGGGGTCATACCCGATGTACTCGACACCGGACGTGGTGTGGTCGCCCTGGACAAGGTGGACGCGTTGAACCAGGAAGTGACCGCCCGGCATCCACTCGTAGGTGACGGTGCCATGGTGCCCGGGCCCGGAGACGTCCCAGGTGCCGACCAGTACGTCGAGGGTCTTCAGGGTCGGGTGGGGGGTGCTGGCGGACGGCGCGCCGCCGAGGATCTCGTCGGTCATGGCGGTGGTTCCTTTCACCGGTCGGGCGTTTGAACGGTTGGGGTGTCAACGGGTGGGGGCAGGGCGGCGCATCTGAGCGCGGCGGCTGACGGCGACGACCGCCGCGAGCAGCAGGAACGCGGCTGGCACCACGGGGTTGGCGCCGATCAGAACGTTGGTGACCACGGCCCCGGCCATCAGCCCGGTCAGGCCGAGGGCGGCCAGCGCGGCCAGCCGCGGAACCAGCAGACTGAGCGCGCCGGCCACCTCGCACACGCCGACCAGGTAGCGCAGCCACTGCCCCGCACCGATGTCGGTGAACAGGTCGACCATTCGCGCGTCGCCGATGAGCTTCAGCACCCCGCCCGAGACGAACTGCACGGCGAGGAACACCTGAACCACCCACCGGGCGATGGTTCCGGTGCGGCGCAGACCGGTCGGGCGGCTGGCGGAACGGGTGGCGACGCTTGTGATCATCGGGCTCTCCTCGTCGGGTCGTCGTTGTACCCGGGACGTCGGAGCCGGCCACCCGTCCTCTACACGCCGGTCGAGATTTTTCGAAGATCTTTTTCGCCGGCCACCTGGCGGAGGCGCCGGGAGGACGGTTGCGGCCGGCGGGGAACAAAGCCGGCGTCGTGGCCGCCGGCTGAACGTGTGGCGCGCGGAGGGCACACCGCACCCGCCGGCGCGCGGGTCGCCGGCCGGATTCGACCGTTGTGATCTGGTATCAATGTCCGATCTAGCGAACGCGGAGGGTGACGGTGAAATACATGGTGATGACCTACGGCGGCCCGTCGGCCTGGGAAGCACTGGCCGGCACCGGCCCGGACGCGATGTCGCCCGAGGAGATCGCCGCCCACTTCGAGGCGATGCAGGCGTTGCAGAAGGAACTGGCCGCCACCGGCGAGCTGGTCAGCGCCTTCGGGCTGTCCGAGCCGGCACGCGCGCAGACGGTCGACCTCCGCGGCGGCACGCCGGTGGTCTCCGACGGGCCCTACGCCGAGACCAAGGAGTTCCTCGCCGGGTTCGGCATCATCGATGTGGCGACCCACGACCGTGCGGTCGAGTTGGCAGCCCGGTTCGCCGGCGTCGTGTCCACCCGCGTCGAACTGCGACCCGTGCACGGATGAGCGACGACCTGCTGCGCGAACTGGCGCCACAGGTCCTGGCAGCGGTAACACGCCGCTACGGGCACTTCGACGAGGCCGAGGACGCCACCCAGGAGGCGCTACTGGCGGCGACGACGCAGTGGCCCGCCGAAGGCGTACCGGACAACCCGCGGGGTTGGCTGATCCGGGTCGCCTCCCGCCGCCTGATCGACCACCTGCGCAGCGAGCAGTCCCGTCTGCGGCGCGAGGCGACACTCGCGGCGCAGGTACCACCCGCCGACTGGCTGGCTCCGGCGGCCGACACCGGCGAGGCGTCCGACGACACCCTGACGCTGTTCTTCCTGTGCTGCCATCCCGCGCTCACAACGGCCTCGCAGATCGCTCTGACCCTGCGAGCGGTGGGCGGGCTGACCACGGCGGAGATCGCCCATGCCCTGCTCGTGCCCGAGGCGACGCTGGCACAGCGGATCAGCCGGGCCAAGCAGCGCATCAGGGACGCCGGCGCCAGGTTCGAACCACCTACCCGGCACGACTACGATGGTCGGTTGCGGGCGGTGCTACACGTGCTCTACCTCATCTTCAACGAAGGGCACACGGCGACCTCTGGTGTCGCCCTGCAGCGCACGGACCTGGCCACCGAGGCGATCCGACTGGCCCGTACGGTCCACCGGACCCGCCCCGACGACGCCGAAGTCGCCGGCCTGCTCGCGTTGCTGCTGCTCACCGACGCCCGGCGGGCGGCGCGCACCGGCCCCGCCGGCGAGCTGGTGCCGCTGGCGGAGCAGGACCGCGGCCGCTGGGATCGCCGCACCATTCACGAAGGCATCACGCTGCTCGCCGCGGCACTGGCGCACCGCCGACCGGGCCCTTACCAGATCCAGGCGGCGATCGCCGCGGCGCACAGCCAGGCCGCCCGTGCCGAGGACACCGACTGGCCGCACATCCTCACCCTGTACGACATGCTCCAGCGTTTCGACGACAACCCCGTCGTGACGCTCAACCGCGCCGTCGCCGCCGCCATGGTCCACGGGCCCCGGGCCGGCCTGACACTACTGGAAGCGCTCGACTCCGATCCCCGGATGACGGGCAACCACCGCCTGGCCGCCGTGCGGGCCCACCTGCTCCACCAAGCCGGTGAGCACGAGGCTGCCGTCGCCCATTACCAGGCCGCGGCACGGCAGACGGCGAGCATTCCGGAACGCGAGTACCTGCTCCGACAGGCCCGACTCGCCGCCCGGTAACCCATGGTGGGGACCGACGGTGGCTCAAGGGGCACCGATCCGGGCTCTCACGCCATCGACTCCGCAACCTCAAGTTGGACATTTCTCCATTTTCGGGAGGTTCAGTGTGCTTAGCTGCGGGTCGTCGTCCACCGTCACGGCCAGGAACCGTGACCCGTCGACGTCGAGCAGGACCTGCTCCACCCGGCCGGTGCGGCCAGAAACATGTCGTGCGCGTCGGTGCCGCGCTTCCGGGGCGCAACCGGACGCGGCTGCCCCGGGACAGCAGGGCGCCACCGACCAGGACGGTGTCGCTCTCCGGCGCGATCCCCGCGTCGGCACCGGGCTCCCACCACTGTCGTGAGGTGGCGGCAGCGCCGTCTCGCCGCACGGGCTCCAGGGTCCGAACGGCGCCGTGCAACCGCGCGAAAACCTCGGGCGGCATGGCATCGACGCGGTCGAGGATCGCGGCGGCCCGGGGATCGGTGGCCCGCACCTCCCGCTTCTCGGCGTCGGTGAGCGTGAGCGTACGCAGCGAGAGGATCTCGTCGATCTCGGTCGCGTCGTGCAGATCGCCCGGGCTCTCCGGTGCGATCTGCGGATGGTCGTAGAGGATGATCGGCGACGAGAGCAGGACGTCAGCGGTGCCGACCTCGCCGGCCAGCACGGGGAAGGTGTGCACGTTGCGGCATTCCTCCGCCGCGTGCGCCGCCCACTCGGGCGGGTCGAGCAGTGACAGGAATCGACCCTGGCTGACGGAGGTCAGGGTGTGGGTCGCCAGCAGGCAACACCGCAACGCCTCGTCGCGTGGGCTGGCCGCCGGAGTCGTCCGGTCCGTGTTCTCGACGCGTATCCGCAGCCGCAGCAACCGGAAAGGCGCCTGACAGGGCGCGGCGGAGATGGTGACCGATGCGGACAGCGGCCATCGCCGGCGCACCACCCGCCCCGCCGGTTCGCCCCGATCGTCGACCAACTGGTCGACGTCCTCGCCGCCGGGGACCCGGACGTCGAGGCGACGGCCGCGGCGCAGGTCGGCGACCGACGCTTCGAGGTCGAACTCCTGTGGCACGGCCTCGTCGAAGCTGAGTTCCATGCGGCTCCCGGCATCTCTGCTGTCAACCGGCCGGTGGCCGCCGTCGGTCGTCCGTTCCTCGGCCACCCGTCTTTGCAGGTGCAGGAACCGCACCCTGATCCGGACGACTGCGGTGTCCGGGACCTCCATCAGGCACTCGGTCTGCTGCCACGGCGACTCGGCCGAACCTGCCACCGTGCTGTCGGCAAGGCCGTGCGCGTCCGCCCAGGCGGGGGGCACGAGGACACCGAACTGCCAACGGACGCGGTTCTTGCCCGATGACCGCCGATAGGGGTAGAGCAGGTAGCCCTCGTACAGGATCGCCTCCGCGACCGCCTCGGCGCCGTCGATGCCACCGCCGCGCGGATGCGTCTGCTGGTGCTCCCCTCCGCGGTGCACGGAACCAGCTCCGGTGAGCCGTCACCCCGGTCTAGTCCATCCGGCCGGGTGGTCGTAAGTGCTCGTCGTCCCTGTGTGACGACGGCACTCACCGGATCGGGTGAGCACGTCCGAACGTGGGGATGCCCGTTCTGTCGACGGGCGACTGGCCGAAGGCATGAGCCCGCGCAGGGGGAGCGAGGTGGGCGCCGACGCCGCCGGCGAACGAGGTCGCCGCGTGGCACGGGTGGGTGTCAGGAAAGCAGCCGGCGGATCTCGGCGGCGGCGGGATGGTCCGGGGCGGCGGTCAGGAAACGACGCAGGGTCACCTCGGCCCGGGCCCGGTCGGACCGCCGCTGGGCCAGCCCGAGCACCAGCAGCGCGTCCGGCGAATCGGGGACGCGCGCCAGCACCTGCCGGGCCTCCCGTTCCGCGCCGGCCGTGTCGCCGGCGCGGACCAACGCGAATCCCAACCGCAGCCGCACCCCGTCGTCGGGACGGGTTCGCAACGCCTGCCGGTACAGCTCCGCCGCCTCGTCGAAGCGGCTCTGCTGCTCCAGGTCCCGGGCGAGCAGCACGGCCACCGCCGCCGGATCCGGTGGCTCGCCGCCCTCGGTCGACCCGTCGAGGCGGGCCCCGGCGGCCGCCACCGCGACGACGACGGCGACCAGACCGAGCGAGCCGGCCCGCCAGGCCAGGCGGGCCGCCGCGCCGCTCGGCCCCGGTTCCGTCGGCGCCGGCGCCGACGCCCCCCGGGCACGGGGGCGCAGCGTCCGAACCGCGGCGTACCCGGCGCCGAGCAGCGCCAGCGCTGGTACGACCCACAGCAGCAGCCCGGAACCGCGCACCGGCGGATCGGCCAGCACCTCCTCGCCGTAGCGCTGCACGAACCAGCGCCGGATGTCGTCAGGGTCGCGGCCCCGCGCGAGCTGGTCGGCCACCACCTGCCGCATGGCGGCGGCGATCGGGGAACGCGAGTCGGCCACCGACTCGCCCTGGCAGGACGGGCAGCGCAACCCGACGGCGACCGACCGGACCGGATCCTGCCGTGGTGCGGGCTGGCCCGCACGAACCATTCCGAGGACCGCCGCGGCCAGCAGGACGGCCAGCACGGCGCCGCCGAGGGCCCGACGCCGCCTCATCGGGCCAGCAGCGGCCCGAGCCGCTGCTCCAGCCACTGCCGGGTGACCACGCCCTGGCGCCGGTCCACGACCCGCCCGTCCCGGTCCACCAGGAAGGTCTCCGGCACGCCCCGGACCCCCCAGCCGATCGCCAGCGTGCCGTCGGGATCCGGCACCACCGTCATCGCCTCCGCGCCGGTCTCGCGCAGCAACGCCCGTACCGCGTCGGGCCCGTCGCGCAGGTTGATGCCGACGATCCGCAACCCGGCGGGCTCGCCCCGCCGGCCGGCCTCCGCCAGCAGCGGCAGCTCGTCGCGGCAGGGCCCGCACCAGGACGCGAACACGTTCACCAGCACCGGATGCCCCCGCACGTCGGCAAGGTTGAACCGGCCCCCGTCCAGGGTCGGGCCGGCGATCGGCGGCGCGAGGTCCCCGGTCGAGGCGCCGACCGGCGCCGACCGGTCCGGCGTGCCGAGGCCGGCGGCGAGGCCGGCGCCGACGGCGGCGGTGACCACCAGCACCAGCGCCGGCCACAGCCGCGCGCGGAGCACGCTCACACCCGCACCTCCGGCCGCGTGACAGCCGCCGCGGTCGGGACGGCGGTCCCGGGCGCAGGGCGGCGCCGCACCGCCGCCGGCACCGCGAGCAGCCCACCGGCCGCCGTCAGCCCGCCACCGACCCACAGCAGAGCCACCAGCGGATTCACCGCGAGCCGTACGGTCGCGCTGCCGCCGTCCGCGCCGGCGGCGATCAGCGTGACGTAGACGTCCCGGACCACTCCGGTGCGGATCTGCGGAACGGTGACGGCGGTGTCGTGGGCGGGAAAGTAGCGCAGGGCCGGCGCCAGTGTCCCGCCGCCGTCGTGCTCGAGTCGGGCGGTCACCGCCATCCGATCCGTGTCGCCCGTTCGACGCACCTCCAGCAGCCGCACCTGGACCCCGCCGACGCGCAGGGCCTCGCCCACCCGGATCTCCCGCTCGATGCTGCTGCCGTACGCCGACGAGCCGGCGACCCCGACGGCGACCAGCGCGATCCCGGCATGCGCCAGCAGTCCGCCGAGCCTCGCAGCGCCCAGCCGGGGGGCGGCCGTCACGACGCGGGCGGCCCGGACGGCCTGCCCCGCCACGCCGGCGAGGACGAACGCCGCGGCCCCGAACGCGGCGAGGGCGGGCGCACCGGGGCGGCCGGCCCAGCCCAGCACGGCCACGACGGCCAGCGCGACGCCGAACGGCACGCCCAGCCGGCGCGGCGCGCCCGCCCGCCGGGCCGACACCACCGCGGGCACCACGCCCATCACCAGGAGCACCACGACGGCCAGCGGCACCGCGGTCCGCTGGTAGTAGCGGGGGCCGACGGCCGTCCGGATCCCACCGAGCGACTCGGACAGCAGCGGGAAGATCGTGCCGACCAGCACCATCGCCGCGATGGTGAGCAGCAGGACCCCGTTGACCAGAACGGCCGCGCCCCGCGACCGCACCGGCGTGCGGCTCCGCGGGACCGCGCCCGGGCCCCGCCATCCCACCAGCACGGTCGACACCGCGACGGCGAGCACGACGAAACCCAGCAGCATCGGTCCGAGCGGCGACTCGGTGAACGCGTGCACGCTGGCCACCGCGCCGGAGCGGGTGAGGAACGTGCCGAGCAGCACCAGCAGGAAGCTCGCGCAGGCCAGCACGACGTTCCAACCCGCCCGCGCCCGCGCCCGCGCGCCGCCGAGCGCCGTGTGCAGCAGCGCGGTGGCGGTCAGCCAGGGCAACAGGGAGGCGTTCTCCACCGGATCCCAGGCCCAGTATCCGCCCCAGCCCAGCACCGCGTAGGACCACCAGGCGCCGAGCCCGATCCCGGCGGTGAGCGCCGACCAGGCGACCAGGGCCCAGGGCCGGGCGGCGCGCAGCCAGTGGTGCCCGTCCCGGCCGGCGAGCAGCCCGGCGAGCGCGAACGCGAACGGCACGACCAGGCCGATGTAGCCCACGTAGAGCAGGGGCGGGTGCACTCCCATCGCGGGATGCTGCTGCAGCAGTGGGTTGGGTCCGGGACCGTCGAGCGGCACCGGCCGCACCTCCCGGAACGGGTTCGCCGCGAAGTAGGTCAGCGCGAAGAAGAACATGCCGACCGCGCTGACCACGAGCATGGCGTACGCGTGCAGCCGGGCCGGGTGCCGCGACGCCCGAGTTGCCAGCAGCGCGGCGATCGCGCAGTGGATGACCAGCCACAGCAGCAGCGAGCCGTCCAGCGCCGACCAGAGGCTGGTGACGGTGTAGTAGACCGGCACGTCCCGTCCACCGTTCTCGGCCACGAAACGGACGCTGAAGTCGTGGCGCAGCAGGGCGTACTCCAGCACGGCGCCGCCGAGGACGGCGGCCAGGAAACTGGCGACGGTCGCGGCGCGCGCCACCCTGACCGGCCCGCCGGACAGCCCGGCGCGCAGCCAGAGCAGGGCGGCGAGGGTGGCCGTGACCAGGCCGGCGGCGAGGCTCGCGGTGCCGAACTCACCGGCCATCCGCCGGCCCTCCCGGGGTTGTCGGAGGCCGGTACTCGTTGCCGTGCCGAACGACGACCTGATCCGCGTCGAAGACCCCGTCGGCGGAGAAGCGGCCTTCGACGACGGCCGCCTCGCCCTCCCGGAAGGTCTCCGGCGGCACACCGCGCTGCCGCACGGCGACCTCGTGGCCGTCCTCCGCGAGCCGGAACTCCGTCCGATCGGAGGCGCGGCGCAGCGAGCCGGGCACCACCTGGCCGCTCACCCGCAGCCGTTCCTGACGGACCTCCGGATCCCGGGACACCTCCGCCGGGGTGCGGTAGTAGGTGAGAGTGCCCTGCATGGCGGCGGCCGCCAGCAGGGCACCGGCGGAGAGGCCGACCAAGCCGACTGCGATCCGGCCGATGCGGCGGGTCATCCCGTCCGGACCGGCGTCCGGGCTGCAGTCGCCTGCCGCACCGCAGGGGTGGACCGGCGTTCCAGGGCTGCCAGCCGGCGCAGCAGGACGTAGAGGGCGGCGGCCGTCGCGGCGGCGACCGCGAGCAGCAGAGCCGTCCCCATCCGGGGGTCGATCGGGGGGCGCTGCGGCGCGAGCACCGTCGCCTGTTGGTGCAGGGAGCGCCACCAGACGACCGAGAAGTGCACCACCGGTACCAGCAGGAACCCGGCAACGCCGACGGCGGCCACCGAGCGGGCGACCCGATGGTCGGCGCTGTCCGCCGCGACGTGCCGCTCGCTGAGCAGGCGGCGCAACGCCAGGTAGCCGGCGTACACCGCCAGCAGCAGGGCGCTGCTCACCAGCCGCGGATCCCAGGCCCACCACGTGCCCCACACGAGATGGCCCCAGACGGCGCCGGTGGCGATCGTGACGGCGGTCAGCACGACGCCGATCTCGGCCGCCGACCGGGCCAGCCGGTCGAACCGCAGATCCCGGTTGAGCAGGTAGGCGCCGCTGCCGAGCAGGACGACCGCGAAGGCGGCGTACGCCACCCACGCGGCCGGGACGTGCAGGTACATCAGCCGCTGCGCCTGCCCCTGGAGCTGGTCCGCAGGCGCCACCAACCCGCCTGTCAGGGTCGCCGCGGCGGCCAGCCCGCCGGCGATCCAGGCCAGGGTGCGGCGGCCGGCGGCGGCCCGTGGGGTATCCGCGGCGAGATCGAGGACCCGCTGGTGCATGATCTCCCTGTCCGCGCCCCGAACCGGGCGCTTCCGCTGGCTATCGCTCGAACAGGAGGCTAGCGGCCCAAAGAAGGCGATAGACGGCTTTTGGCATAATTGCGGCCCAAAGCGGTTCGTGCCGCTACCGTCCCTGGCGGTGGACAGGTCAGCGGCGTCGACGGCCGGTGGGACCGCGCGGCGGTCACACCGTCGCACCGTCATGGCGCTCGGCACCCTGGCGGCGCTGTTCGCCCTGACCTCCTGTGCCACGGACGCGCCGTCGACGCTCGATACCGCGGGGACCGGCGCCGCGCGCGTCGAGCGGACCTGGTGGCTGCTGTTCTGGATAGCCCTGGCGGTCTTCGTCGAGGTGATGGCGCTGCTGGCCTGGGCGCTGCTGTTCCGCCGCGCACCGACGACCCGGGTCCGGCACGGCCAGCCACTGCGCTTCGTGGCCGTCGCCGGCGCCGGCGTTCCGCTGCTCATCCTGGTCGCGGTCTACGGCGTCGGGCTGCGGGACCTGGCGATGCTCGGCGCCGGCCCGGAGCCGCAGGCGCCGACCATCGAGGTCACCGGCCACAAATGGTGGTGGGAGGTGCGGGTGCCGGGGATCGACGGAGCGACCGCCAACGAACTCCACATCCCGGTGGGGGAGCGGGTCCGGGTGCGGCTGCGGACCGCGGACGTGCTGCACAGCTTCTGGGTGCCGCAGCTGATGCCCAAGACCGACCTGATCGCCGGCGAGACCCGTGAGACGTGGCTGCAGGCCGAGCGGGCGGGCACCTACCGTGGCCAGTGCGCCGAGTACTGCGGCACCCAGCACGCGCACATGGCGTTCCTGGTGGTGGCTGAGCCCCGCCCCCAGTTCGACGCCTGGCTGGCCCGACTTGGCTCGCCGGCCCGGCAACCGCGCACCGACGCCGAACAGCGCGGGCGGCAGGCGTTCGTCCAGGGCACCTGCGCCGGCTGCCACGCCATCCGCGGCACCGGCGCCGACGGCCGCGCCGGTCCCGACCTGTCCGACGTCGGTTCCCGCTGGAGCATCGGCGCCGGCGCGGTGCCGAACGACACCGGCCACCTCGGCGGCTGGATCGCCAACCCGCAGACCGTCAAACCCGGCAGCTACATGCCGCCGCAACCGATCGACGCCGCCCGGCTGCCGGACCTCATCGCGTACCTGCAGTCGCTGAAGTGACCACACGGGGGAGGTGACGACATGTCGACCGCTGCCGCGCCGCCGACCGGCGCGACCCGCGAGGACCTGGCACGGCTGCAACAACACTGGGACGAGCGGCCATCCCTGGTCGCCTGGTTCGGCACCGTCGACCACAAGAAGATCGGGCGGCGCTACCTGGTCACCGCCGGACTGTTCTTCGCCCTCGCCGGCATCAGCGCGCTGGCCATGCGCACCCAACTGGCCCGCCCCGAATCCACCCTGCTCACCCCGGACGAGTACAACCAGCTGTTTACCATGCACGGCACGGCGATGATCTTCCTGTTCGCCACCCCGATGCTCTTCGGCTTCGGCAACTACCTGGTCCCGCTCATGATCGGTTCGCGGGACATGGCGTTTCCGAAGCTGAACGCGCTCGGCTACTGGATCTTCCTCTTCGCCGGGCTGTTCATGTGGGCCAGCCTGCCCTTCGGCGCGGCCCCGAACGCCGGCTGGTTCGCGTACGTGCCGTTGGCCGGTGAGCAGAGCATGCCCGGGATGAACATCGACGTCTACACCCTCGGGCTGCTGTTCCTCGGCATCGCCACCACCGCCGGCTCGATCAACTTCATCGTCACCGCGCTGAAGCTGCGCGCCCCCGGCATGTCGCTCGACCGGGTGCCGCTGTTCGTCTGGGCGATCGTCGCCACCGCGTTCATGGTGATCTTCGCGTTGCCCGCGTTGAACCTGGACAACGCGATGCTGTTCCTCGACCGCCGCTTCGGCACCCACTTCTTCGATCCGGAGGCCGGCGGCAACGTGCTGCTCTGGCAGCACCTGTTCTGGATCTTCGGCCATCCGGACGTCTACATCATCGTGCTGCCGGCACTGGGCATCGTCTCGGCGGTGCTGCCGGCCTTCACCCGCCGGGGCGTGGTCGGCTACGCGCTGATCGTGCTCTCCATCGTGTCCATCGCGATCATCTCCTTCGGCGTGTGGGTGCACCACATGTTCGCCACCGGGCTGCCGCAGCTGTCCTACAGCTTCTTCAGCGCGGCCAGCACGGTCATCACCATCCCGTCGGGCATCCAGATCTTCGCCTGGCTGGCCACCATGCTGCTCGGCCGGCTGGTCCTCCGGGTGCCGATGTTGTTCGTGATCGGATTCCTGGTGACCTTCGTGGTCGGCGGCTTCACCGGCACCATGTTCGCGATCACCGCCTTCGACCAGCAGATCACCGACTCGTACTTCGTCGTGGCGCACTTCCACTACGTGCTCGTCGGCGGCGCGCTGTTCCCGATCCTCGCCGGCATCTACTACTGGCTGCCGAAGATCACCGGGAGGATGTACCACGAGCGGCTCGGCCGGTGGGCCTTCGGGCTGGTGTTCACCGGCATGCAGGTCACGTTCTTCCCGATGCACCTCTACGGCCTGTGGGGCATGCCGCGACGCGTCTACACCTATCCCGGAGAACTGGGCTGGGAGCGGTGGAACCTGGTCAGCACAGCCGGGGCGTACCTCCTCGCGGTCGGGCTGCTGCTCGTGCTGATCGGGGTCGGGCACGCGATCCGGCGCGGCCGGCCCGCCCCGGCCGATCCGTGGGGCGGGGACAGCCTGGAGTGGGCGACCCCATCACCACCACAGCCCTACAACTTCCCGGTGCTGCCGCGGGTGCACAGCCTGCACCCCGCCTGGGACGCCCGGAGCATGGAGTCGATGGGCGCGGGCGCCACGGGTGACCGGATCCTCGCCGACGGCCGGACGACGCTGATCACCAGCGAACTGGACGGCCGGCGCGAACGCGCGGTCCAGATGCCCGAGGCCTCCCTGCAGCCGCTCCTGGTCGCCGTGGAACTGCTCGTCTTCTTCACCGCGATGTTGTTCGCCTGGTACCCGGTCGCCGCCGCCGCCGCGCTGGCCGTCGCCGCGACGCTGGCCGTCTGGCTCTGGCCGCCGCGCCGGCCAGCGGCGGAGCCGGGGGTGACCGGATGAGAGCCGCCCGAGGCGGCATCGCGGCGGCCACCGGCGCCGAGGCGCTGACCACGGAACTGCCGGTCGGCCGCTCCATCGGCTGGTGGGGAATGGTCATGTTCGTCGCCACCGAGGCGACCCTGTTCGCCTACCTGCTCGGCAGCTACTTCTACCTGCGCTTCCAGCACGGTTCCCCGTGGCCCCCCGACGGAATCGCCGAGCCGGCGCTGCTGCGCCCGCTGGTGATGACCGCGGTGCTGCTGCCCAGCAGCCTGCCCCTGATCTGGGCGGAACGCGGCATCCGCGCCGGGCAGCGCCGGCGGTTGAACATCGGCGTCGCGGCCACCCTGCTCCTCGGGCTGACGTTCCTGGCCCTGCAGGCCACCGAGTACGCCGAACTGCTGCGTGAGTTCACCATGACCACCAACGTCTACGGCTCACTGTTCTACGTCATCACCGGGTTCCACGGCCTGCACGTGCTGGTCGGGCTGACCATGCTGAGCCGGCTGCTCGCCGCCTCGCTGCGCGGCGGCAGCCTTGGGGGCCACCGCCACGACCGGGTCCGCAACACGGCCATCTACTGGCACTTCGTCGACGCGGTGTGGGCCGCCATCCTGTTCACCGTCTACCTCTCGCCGTGGCTGTGATGAGCGTCCAGCCCGGTCAGCGCGCCCGCCTCGCCGGTGGGCTGCTGCTCTGGTACGGGGTCCTCGGCGGCGCGCTCGCCTGGGCCGTACACCTGATCGTCGCCTGGGGCGTCGACGAACTCACCTGCGCCACCGGCTCCACGCACGTCGGCGCTGTGCCGCTGCACCTGGTCGTCACCCTGGCAGTGGTGCTGCCGGCCCTGGCCACCGTGGGATCGCTGCTCGCCGCCGGACTGGCCTGGCGGCGCATCCGCCAGGACGGCGAGGACCGGTCCGTCTCCCGCACCAGGATGCTCGCCGTCGTGGGAATCTGGCTGAACCTGCTCTTCCTGACCATCATCGTCCTGGGCGGGGCCGCCCTGCTGGTGCTGGCGCCATGCCAGTGATGACCGCGACCGGCGGCGTGCCGCAGGAGGCCTCCGTCGTGGCCGGGCTGCTCGACATCCTGCTCGTGCTGACCCTGGCCCTGCTGGCCGCCGGCTACGGCCGCGGCGTGCACGAGCTCTGGGCACGCCGCGGCGCGGGACGCGTCCTGCCGGGCTGGCGGGTGGCCACCTTCGGCCTCGGCGTGCTGGTCGCGCTCGCCGCGCAGGGCCCTCCGCTGACCGACCTGGCCGGGCGGTCGTTGACCGGGCACATGATCCAGCACATGGCCCTGCTGCTGGTCGCCGGGCCGCTGCTCGCCGCAGGCGCCGCCGGGCTGCCGCTGACCCTCGCCTGCCCGCAGCCGCTACGGCAACGACTGGCCCGGCTCCGGGCCGCCCCCACCGCCCGGTGGCTGCGCCGGCCGGTGACCACGGCTGCGCTGGCCGGTGGGGTGCAGACGCTGGTGCTGTGGGTCTGGCACCTGCCCGGGCCCTACGTCGCCGCCCTGCAGCAGCCGCTCGTGCACGCCGTCGAGCATCTCTGCTTCGTCACCGCTGCCTGGCTGCTGTGGGCGCCGGTGCTCGGCGCGCCGCAGCACCGCCTGCCCGCCCCGATCGCGGTGCTACTCCTGATCGCCACGATGCTGCCGGCCTCGGCGCTGGGCGCGGTGCTCACCTTCGCGCCGCAACCGGTCTACCCGGCCGAGGCGCTCGGCCCCAACCCGCTCACCGACCAACAGGTGGCGGGCCTGCTGATGTGGGCGCCGATGGACGTGGCCGTGCTGGTCGCGACGCTGACCATCTTCCTGCGCTGGCTGCTGCGCCTGCACCGGCAGCGCCCGGACCGGGTGACCCCGCCGGAACCGAGCGGCCCGGTCGTCACCACGCATACCGGAGCGGGGACGCGATGACGCGAAGAATCCGGTCGCTGTGGCCGGTCCTGCTGGTGTTGCCGGTCGTGCTCGTCGCGCCCGGCTGCGCCAGCACCGCCCCGCCGCCACCGCCGGAGGTCCGCGTCGGCTTCCCCGAGCGCGGCGCACAGCTCATCGTCGAGCACGGCTGCGGCTCCTGCCACGTGATCCCGGGCATCGACCGGGCGAACGGGCTGGTCGGCCCGCCCCTGACCCGCTTCGGCGCCCGCTCCTACATCGCCGGCGCGTTGCCGAACAACGCCGACAACCTGCGGCGCTGGATCGCCGACCCACAGGCGGTCGAGCCCGGCACCGCCATGCCGGACCTGGGCATCGACCCGATCGACGCGCAGGACATCGCCGCCTACCTGTACACCCTGGACTGAGACCGTGGACCAACGAGCAACGATCACCGCCGGACGGGGCCGCAGGGCGCGGCTGCATCCCCGGCGGGCCCTCGCCGTCGGTGCGGTGCTGGCGCTCGCCGCCGGACCCGGCGTCGCGGCGCAGCCCGACCCCCGACCGGCCACGTTCGCACCGGCCACGCCAGCACCGGCCACGTCCGCACCGGCCACGTCCGCACCGGCCACGTCCGCACCGGCCACGTCCGCACCGGCCACGTCCGCACCGGCCACGTCCGCACCGGCCGACCGCGGCGCCGAGCTCTACCGGCAGCACTGCGCCAGCTGCCACGGCCCACAGGGCCAGGGCGCCCAGCGGGGACCCTCCCTGATCGGTGTCGGGCCCGCCTCGGTCGACTTCCAGGTCTCCACCGGCCGGATGCCGCTCTCGACCGAGCAGCAGCAGCCCCGACGCGCCGAGCCGGTGTTCTCGGCCGGCGAGATCGCGGCGCTGGTCGGCCACGTCGGCGCCTTCGGCGGCGGCCCGCAGATCCCGCAGGTCGCACCCGGCAGCGTCACCAACGGCCGGGACATCTTCGCCGCCACCTGCGCACCCTGCCACGGCGCGACCGGAGCGGGCGCGTACCTGACCGACGGATCGATCGCCCCACCCCTGTACGACGCGACCGCGGTGCAGGTGGCCGAGGCGGTACGGGTCGGTCCCGGTCTGATGCCGGTCTTTCCCAGCCAGCTCCTCAGCGACCAGCAGGTCAACGACGTGGTCACCTACGTGCGGAAGTTGCAGAGCGACCGGCTGGACCGGGGCGGGAACCCGTTGGGCCGGTTGGGCCCGCTGGCTGAGGGACTCGTGGCGTGGATCGTCGTGCTGGGACTGCTCGTCGCGGCAGCGCGCTGGCTGGGCGGGAGGGCTGGCGAGTGAGCAACAGCGGTGCACCGCCGCCCGACCGGGGTGTGACCCGCCGCATCGTCGCGGCCTTCCTGGTCAGCGCCGCCGGAGCGGCCGGCTTCGCGGTGACCTACGTCCTCGGCGGCCAGACGCAGTGGGAGGGCGTCTCGCTCGCGGTGGCCTTCGCCGGTCTGGCCGTGGGGCTCGCGGTCTGGGGGCGGCGGCTCGTGCCGTCCGGCGGCTACGTCGAGGAGCACGCCGGCTTCACCCCGCCCCCGCGCACGCAGGCGCTGGCGGCGGCGGAGCTCACGGCCGAGGACAGCCCGCTGCGCCGCCGTGGCCCGCTCGCCGCGCTCGGGCTGGCGCTGGCCGCCCTCGGCGTCACCGCGCTCTTCCCGCTGCGCTCCCTGCTGCCGTTCGACCGCGCCCGCCCGGTGACGGCACGGAAGGACACGCCCTGGGGCTCCGGTGTGCGGCTGGTGACCCGCGAGGGGCGACTGTTACGCCCCGAGGACGTGCCGGCGGACACGATGGTCGCGGTCTTCCCGGAAGACGACGTCGAAACCGGTGACGGGCCCGCCTTCGCCGTCCGCCTCGACCCGCGACGCTTCACCCGGCCACCGGCCGGCGGTCACCTCGACGGCTTGGTCGTCTACTCGCTGCTGTGCACACACGCCGGCTGCCCGGTCCGCCTCTACCTGGCAGGTACCGCCCAACTGCTCTGCCCCTGCCACCAGTCCTCGTTCGACCTGCTCGCCGCGGCCCGTCCGGTGTCCGGCCCGGCCGCCCGAGCGCTGCCCGGGTTGCCGATCGAGGTCGGTCCGGACGGCCACCTGCGCGCCACCGGTGACTTCACCGCCCCACCCGGCGCCGGCTTCTGGGGCCGGCCGTGATCGTCGACCGGTTCGCCCGCGCCCTCGACGACCGGCTGCGGCTGTCTCCCGTCGCCCGCAAAGCCCTGGCCAAGGTGTTCCCCGACCACTGGTCGTTCATGCTGGGCGAGATCGCGCTCTACTCGTTCGTCGCGCTGATCCTCACCGGCGTCTACCTGACCCTCTTCTTCGACCCCAGCGCCGCCGAACGCGTCTACCAGGGCAGCTACGCGCCGCTGGATGGCGTCCCCACCTCCGCCGCGTACGCCTCGACGGTGCGGTTGAGCTGGGACGTGTCTGCCGGGTTGCTGATCCGGCAGACACACCACTGGGCGGCGCTGGTCTTCGTCGCCGCGATCGTGGTGCACCTGATCCGGATCTTCTTCACTGGGGCGTACCGCAAGCCGCGCGAGATCAACTGGCTGATCGGCGTCACCATGCTGGCCCTGGCCCTGTTCAACGGCTTCACCGGCTACTCGTTGCCGGACGATCTGCTCTCCGGCATGGGCCTGCGGATCCTCGTCTCGGTGACGGAGTCCGTCCCGCTGGTCGGGCCGTGGCTGGCGTTCCTGGCTCTCGGCGGCGAGTTTCCCTCCGACGAGATGATTCCCCGGATGTTCGTCAGCCACGTGCTGCTGGTCCCGGCCGTCCTCGTCGCGCTGGTGTCGATCCACCTGGCGATCATCGTGCGGCAGACGCACAGCCAGTTCCCGGGCCCGGGACGGACCGAACACAACGTCGTCGGCTCCCGGCTCTGGCCCAGCTACGCCCTGCGCTCGCTGGCCCTGTTCGCCTGGGTGCTCGCCGTGCTGTTCGCCCTCGGCGGGCTGGTGCAGATCAACCCGGTGTGGATCTACGGACCGTTCGAACCGGCCGAGGCCACGGCCCCCGCCCAACCCGACTGGTACGTCGCCTTCGGCGACGGGGCGCTGCGCCTCTTCCCGCCGTGGGAGATCCGAATCGCCGGGTACCTCGTGCCCGCCCCGTTCGTCCCCGGGGTGGTGCTGGGCGGGCTGACCTTCCTCGCCCTGTACGCCTGGCCGTTCGCCGAGCGGCTGCGCACGAAGGACCGCCGGCCGCACCAACTGCTCGACCGCCCCCGCGACCACCCCGCGCGCATCGGCATCGGCGTAACCGCCATCACCTTCTACGGGGTGCTGACCGTCGCCGCGGGCGACGACATCATCGCCCGGCTGCTGGACGTGCCGACCCATGCCGTGCGCTCGCTGCTGCAGGTTCTGGTCCTGCTGCTGCCCGTGGCGGCCGGGCTGCTCGCGTACCTGGTGGCGCGGGCCCTGAACCGCGGCGACGCCGCCGGGATCGGCGATCTCACCCGCGCCGACCTGCGGCGGGCCGTCGGTGGGCCCCGCCGCGACGGCGACGCGGGGGCGCACCAGCCGCCCGGGCCTGCCGCACAGGCGCCCCTGCCAGGCGAGCGGATCGAGATGTGGTCCGAGGGTGACCTGTGGCGCTGGCGCTACCGCGACGACGCCCGGGACGTCACCATCCACGGCAACCTGTCGGGGGAGTCGGAGCAGGAGGTGGCCCGTGCGTCCCGGCTGGCGTACCCGGGGGTGGACCGCGTCGTCGTTCCCGGGCCCCCGCTGCCGGTTCCCGGCCTCCGGTCCGCGCTGCGCCGCTGGGGCGACGCCGCGCTCGGGGTGTCCCTGCTGGTGACGGCCCTGGCCCAGCGGCGGCGGGAGCGCAGACCGGACCGTCCCGGCCCGGACGGCGACCGGCCGGACGGGCGGTCGGGGCCGTCGGACTGACCGGTACGGCGATGACGGAACTGCGGGGACCGCACGGGACTTGTCTCGGTGGCGGTCAAGGCGGTTCTGCTCCACGTCACCGCGGTCGTCGGCCTGCGCACCACCATCCTGGCCACCCACGCCTCGGGCTGTGTCGAAGTCCGTCACAGCCACCCGTTGATGGCGGCGACGTGCACGGCGGCTTCGTAGCACTGGAGACGGGCGGCCGGCCCGGGCGCGGCGGAAGCGCCGTCGACACCGGCCGGTGTTTACCGCGCTCGACGCCGCCCTTGCGCTGCAGGTGTGGCGGCCCGTCGTATGGCAGTGTGTGGACGGCCTTAGCCAGCGGCTTTGGCGATGATGCGGTCCATCTCCTCTCGACCGAAGGCCCGTAGGGTCGTGGTACGGACGTTGCCCGCCCCGCCGAGATGCAGGAGCGCTGCGGCGGCGGTTTCGTCGTCGGGCGCCTCGACGAGGGCCACGACGTCGTACGGACCGACGGTCCAGTAAATGTTCAGGAGATTCGCCCCGAGATTCTGGGTCGCTGCGGCGAAAGCCTCGGCGCGCTTCGCGGTGTCCTTGTAGCCTCGGATCCCCTGATCGGTCCAGTTCAGCAACGCGATATACGTTGGCATCGGTCCTTCACCTCCATGAAGAGACCTCATCGTAAGGTTAATTCAGGGCATAACAGCCGGAATCTGCGTCAAGTGCGCACCAGAACGAGTGCCCTCGTCGTCCGGTGGGCGGATCCCCTCCGGCAACTCTCACCTCTGGCGCACCCCGCTCAGCGGCCTCCCGCCGACAGCCGTACATCCAGCGACGGCGACCCGACAAGTCCGACCGGTATCCACGCCGCTGCACGCCCACGAACCAACCCCACCGCAACGGCCGAAATGAATCAGCCACTACGCGGATCAGATGCCCTCTTCAGTAGCTTCGCCGCGGCGCGCCGCGTCGCGGATCACGCGAGCGGCGTCGTCGCTGGAGCAGCCGGTGGCGCGGAGCAGATCGCCGGCGGCGACGCGTACCTGTGTCACGACGGCGTTGCCGTAGGTTCGCACGCCCTCGCGTTGGGCTTGTCCTGCTTGCTCAGCGGCCTGGACGGCCCGGTGCCGCGCGGCATCGAGGGAACGTCCACGGGGACAGTCCTGCTGTAGTTGCCGTATCGCGTCGGACAGGGTGTCGACGGCGTCGGGCAGTGCCGCGGGCAGCGGTTCCTGGTGGCGGATGAGGATCGCCGCTCGGCGGGCGAGGTCCCGGCTGTCGCCGATGACCCAGTACATGCAGTTGACGGCTCGGGCGTACCGTTCGAACTCCGTGCGTCGGTTCCACCGGACCGGGGCGATGGTCACCACTTCCTGGGCGCCGCTGAGTGCCTCGCGGAGCCGCTGCACGTCCGGCTCCATCGCCCCCAGTCCGTCCAGTGCCTGTTGGGCCTGGTCGGCGTCGTGGGCGCGCATCGCCTCGGCGATCCCGCGTAGGTAGCCGTTGAGGGTGTGCACGATGGGGGCGGCGGCCCGGTTGAGCACTCTGATCGGGTTGAGGGGCAGCAACAGCGCGACCACCACGAGGCCGACCAGGCTGCCGGCGACCGCGTCAACGATCCTGGGCACCTCGAGGTTCCGGTCGCTCGGGGACAACGTCGCGATCAGCACCGCCGTGCCGGCGACCTGGCTGACCAGCGTTCCGGCGCCTCCGGCGATGCCCAGCGCAAACCCGACGGCCAGGCAGACCACCACACCTGTCTGCCACGGGCCGGTGCCGATAAGGAAGATCAAACCGTCGCCGATTGCGATCCCAAGTCCCACCCCGGCCAGCAAGATGCCGGTACGTCGGGCACGCTGGCCGACAGCGGCGACGATGGTGCCGACCGCCGCGCTGGGCGCGAAGACAGGACTCGGATTGCCGAGCAGGTCATGCGCCAACCACCACGCCAGCGCCGCGGCGAGACCAGACTGCACCGCGATCACCGCGATGATCTCCATCTGACGTCGCCGCAGCCGCCCCCCTCTCTCGCCGCGCCGCCATGCGCGGGCCGCGACCCGTCGCGCGCTGGCATCAAGCGAAGCAAGCGGCATGCGGTCACGCGCTTGTGGTCGGGAGTCCGCCATGGCCGAGCCTACCCGCGGAGCCGCTGTCGAATCGGCCCGTCTGGCCGACCTGGGTGCCCCTGGCCGTCGCCTCGCCCCACGTCCGCACGGGGGCGACCAGTGCTGCGTCGGGCGGTGAGAAGCCAGGGCCCATGGGAGCGGCCACCCCGCTGGAGCGATGGGCCCTGAGGGATGCCACGGAAATGCCACACCCTCTCGACGGCGTGGCATGCCGGGCCCACCGTACGGCGAGGCATCGTACGGTGCGGGCGTGACGAAGTGCCGTGCCCGGACGCAGGCCGCTGCTGACGCCGAGTACCGGCGGCGCGGAGCCAGCCGGCGAGCGGCGAGCTACCTGAACGCCCCGGCTCCACCGGAGCCATCGACATCCCCCCATTTCCGGCAAGCCGTCGCACAAGCCGCGCTGTCTGGGTCATTGACGGCTATGCCGTCAGATCAAAGTTGCGCTGTCCCGCGACGGTGACGACCGCGACGAGCAGCCCGCGATTGACGGTGGGAGCTCACGGCGCACTGTTAGGCAGCGTTGCGGTTGGGTGGTAGCCAGCTCGGATGGCGACAGGCGCAGGGGTAGCCCAACGATCAGGCGCCGGTCCGAGGCCTGGACGACCCGGACACCACTGGCTCGCGTCAGGGCGCCATCCAGGACAGAGCGTCAGGCCGCCGTGCCCTCGACTCCGCTTCGGACAACGGCCGTTCCGCCGACCCGGGTCAAGATGCCCTCCGGGGTGGTCGTCGCGGTGGCGAACACCAGGGACGGGCGCCCGGCCGAGTGTCCCTGTTCGACCTCGACGATGCTCCGGCCATGTGTCACATGAAGGTGCGCGGCGAGGCATCCGCTGCTGTTGGCGTTGACGACATCCTCGCCGACTCCGATGGCGGGCGCGAACATGCGCGCCACCGCCCTGCCGTCGACCGGAGACATCGCGTAGGCAAAGCAGCCGAGATAACCGAGGCGGCGGCATTCAGCGGCGAGCCGGGGCAGATCCGGTCGCAGGGAGCGCAGGATCGACGCCGTCTTGACGGGCACGAGCAGTCGCGGCGTTCCCGGCGACGCGACGCTCGGGGTGTCGTCCGCGGCGATGGCGTCCGCCCCGACACCGAGGGCGCCGAGGACCCCGTCGAGGCCCGCGGGAGCGCCGTCCTGAAGACCGATGAGGCCCTGGTCGAACCACACCTCGATGCCGTCGTCGCGCTCGACCGCCGTGGTCTCGAAGATGCGGCCACCGGTCCGCTGGTGCCCGTAATGCTCCGCTGAGCCGCGACGGCGCAGCAGGAACGCCTGGGCGGCCACGGTGCCGTGCCCGCAGTTGGTGAGCTCGCCATGCGTGGTGAAGAACCGGACAATGTCCGTACCGGTGTCCACGAACGCCGCGTGTGAGGTACCTGCGTCGCGAACTGCCACGCGGCGCGCGCCATCGTCGAGTGCCGGGTCGTCGATCAGCACGGCGGTGGGGCTGCCGCCTTGTCCCCCGAGCGTGCAGGCGTCGACGATCGTCACGTCGCGGCGGGAGAAGCCGGTCATGCCGGCATCCCTTTGTCGGTAGATGCCGCGTGGCCGGCGAGGGCGCCCGCCCAGTCGTCGGACCAGCGTACAAGCGGGCACAGCGCCTGGTAGGCGTCGTGCCCGAGCACGCTGGGGGCGTACGCGGTATCTGGTCGCTGCTCGACGATGCGGGCCATTGGCAGCTCGGCCGGTCGGTCCTGCACGTCGATTCCGCCCGCCTTCCCCAGCGTTACGTTTCCGACACGGTACCGCCTCGCGGTCATTCGCCTTCTCCGCCGCTGACGGGCTGTTGCTCAGCGTTGTCCTCGGGACCGTGGCTCCGCTCGGCCGCGGGCCGCCCGAGCGGAGCCGGTCAGGGAACCTCGGGTCAGCCGAGGGTGGCGGTGTCGATGACGAACCGATAGCGGACGTCGGAGGCGAGGACGCGTTCGTAGGCGTCGTTGATCTTGTCGGCGGAGATGAGTTCGACGTCGGCGCCGATGCGGTGTTCGGCGCAGAAGTCGAGCATCTCCTGGGTCTCGCGGATGCCGCCGATCATCGAGCCGGCGTAGGAGCGTCGAGCGCCGATGAGGGAGAAGACGTTGAGGGTCAGCGGCTCGGCGGGGGCGCCGACGTTGACGAGGGTGCCGTCGACGGCGAGCAGGTTCAGGTAGGCGTCGACGTCGATGGAGGCGCTGACCGTGTTGATGATCAGGTCGAACCGGCCGGCGAGCTGCTGGAAGGTGTCCGGGTCGCTGGTGGCGTGGTAGTGGTCGGCGCCCAGACGGAGTCCGTCCTCCTGCTTCTTCAGCGACTGGGACAGCACGGTCACCTTGGCACCCAGGGCGTGGGCGATCTTGACTGCCAGGTGCCCCAGCCCGCCGAGGCCGACGATGGCGACCTTCTTGCCCGGGCCAGCGCCCCAGCGGCGCAGCGGCGAGTAGGTGGTGATGCCCGCACACAGCAGCGGCGCGGCGGCCGCGAAGTCGATTCCCTCCGGCACCGACAGGACAAAATCGGCATCGACCACGACGTGGGTGGCGTAGCCGCCCTGGGTGACGGTGCCGTCCCGGTCGACCCCGCCGTAGGTGGGCAGCATGCCGTTGACGCAGTACTGCTCGTCGCCGGTGCGGCAGTTCACGCAGTCCCGGCAGGCGTTCACCATGCAGCCGACCCCGACCCGGTCCCCGACCTGGTGCCGGGTGACCTCGGGGCCCACCTCGGTGACGATGCCGACGATCTCGTGGCCGGGCACCAGCGGGTAGGGCTGGGGTCCCCAGTCACCGCGAACGGTGTGGATGTCGGAGTGGCAGATGCCCGCGTACGTGATCTCGATGAGCACGTCGTTGGGACCGACGTCACGCCGCTCGATGATCGTGGGGGTCAGCGGCTCGGACGGGCTGGGTGCTGCGTAGGCGTGAACACGCATGATGGTTGCTCCTGTTCTTCGTGACGAGGCTTGGTCGCGGCGCGGCCGGTTGCGCTTACGGGCACCCGCCCGAGCAGGGCGTCGGGGCGCCGCCGTCGCGCGGGATGGCGCTGGTGCCGCATTATGCGGGCTCAGGCGGCGGCCCGCTGCTCGGCGCGTTCATCGCCATCCAGGAAACCTCGTCTGTGACCTGCCGGGGAGTCTCTGATGGAAGGTGTACTGCCAGGGCACCCCACGGCGAGCCGCAGGAGGTACGCCGGAACGCGGACAATCGCACCGAGGTCCGCGAGGTTCCTCGCCTCGTGGCGAGCCAGGATCACCCCTGTGCAGGCGGGGCTTCGCAGAGCCGCCGATGCGCGGCCTGCCGGTACCCATGTCCCGAGCGGCGCTTCTGCCCAAGTCACCGGCATCGGGATCAGGCGGGGTGGCCAGGGCGGACCACGCGGACAGGTCAGGCCGGGGACGCGGTCGACCGTGGCGTCAATCCGTGAAAGCGGCCTGTGTGTCGGCGTCCGCTTCCTGGGAGGCGGCCCAGGAGGCGAGCAGGCGTAGCGCGTCCTCGGATGGGGAGCCGGGCTCGGCGGTGTAGATCGTGAGGGTGAGGCCGGGCTCCGCGGCCATCTCCAGCCCTTCGTAGGCGAGGGTCAGGTCGCCGACGATGTGGTGGCGGAACGTTTTGGCGCCGGTGCCATGGTGCCTCACGTTGTGGGCTCCCCAGCGTTCCCGGAACTCGCCACTGCGGGTCGAGAGCTCTCCCACGAGGTCGTGGAGGTCCTTGTCGTGGGGGTCGCGGCCCGCTTCCGTACGGAGGATGGCGACGCAGACGTCGGCGGCGAGATCCCATTCCGGGTAGAAGCGGTGCGCCTTCTCGTCCAGGAAGGTGAACCGCGCGATGTTGGCGGGGCGCTGCGGATCGGCGTACACGTCGGCGTAGAACGCGCGGGCGAGCCGGTTCGCGGCGAGCAGGTCCATGCGGCCGTTGCGCACGAACGCGGGGCCCTGGGTCACCGCGTCGAGGGTCCATTGCAGGCTGGGGCGCGCCGACCACTGCCGCGCGGTGCGGCGCCGGGGCCGCATGAGGGCGCTGCTGCCCTCCGCGGCTCGGGCGAGGTCGAACAGGTGCGCCCGCTCTGCGTCGTCGAGTTGGAGCGCCCGTGCGATGGCGTTCAGCACACCAGGCGACACTCCGGCGATGGAGCCTCGTTCGAGTTTCGAGTAGTACTCGATGCTCACGCCGGCGAGCGACGCGACTTCGCTGCGGCGTAGTCCCGGGACCCGCCGCCTGGTGCCGGCGGGCAGGCCGGCCTGCTCCGGGCTGATCTTGGCGCGCCGCGAGACGAGGAACTCGCGGACCTCCGTGCGGTTGTCCACGTCTCGACCGTACGTGTCACGGCCAGCCAATGGGGTGCCCTGTCAGTACACCTTCCAGGAGAAACTCCCTGAGCGGGCGCTGCCGGGGTTCGCTGGATGGCGATGAACGCACCGCCGCGCCCAGTGGGAGCGGCTGTCGTGGCCCCGGGCGGGCAGCACGCCCGGATGGCGGCATCATCAGAGTTGCGGCGTGGAAACCCGGCCGTTCAGGGCCGGGAGGAAACGCCGCTGCCTCCCCTCAATGATCGTGTAACACAGTGGACCGCTAGAATGTGAAAAGTGGGCGGGATGGTGAAGCGGGCGTACAAGTACCGCTTCTATCCCACCGGTGAGCAGGCCGAACAACTCCACCGCACCTTCGGGTGCGTACGTCTGGTCTACAACAAAGCCCTCGAGATGCGGACCCGCGCATACGCCACGGAACGCCACTCGATCAGCTACGCCGCATCGTCGGCGGCCCTGACCGAATGGAAACGCACGGAGGAGTTGGCGTTCCTCAACGAGGTGTCCAGCGTTCCGCTGCAACAAGCGCTGCGGCATCTGCACGCCGCCTACACGGCATTCTTCGCCAAACGCGCCCGATACCCCCGTTTCAAGTCCAAGAGGAAGTCCCGGGCCAGCGCCGAGTACACCCGGTCGGCGTTCCGCTGGCGGACGGGAAACTGACTCTCGCGAAGATGGACGCCCCGCTGGACATTGTGTGGTCGCGTCCGCTGCCCGACGGCGCCGTACCGTCCACCGTCACCGTGTCCCGAGACGCGGCCGGCCGCTGGTTCATGTCCCTGCTCGTCGAGGACCCGACCATCCAGCCACTCCCACCGGTTGACACGGCGGTCGGCGTCGACGCGGGCCTGACCAGCCTGGTGACCCTGTCCACCGGGGAAAAGGTCACCAACCCCCGCCACGAGCGAGCCGACCGGCGGAAACTCGCCAAGGCCCAGCGGGACCTGGCCCGCAAGGAGAAAGGCTCGGCCAACCGGGCCAAAGCCCGACTCAAGGTCGCCAGGATTCACGCCCGGATTGAGGTTCCCCCGGTAACGCGGAGGGCTGGTTAGCAGGTTAGGGCCTGCTCATGGGTGGTGTTCACGGGGTTCGGTGGATCGATGTTCTTTGCGT